>JANPDZ010000493.1:0-1799 GCA_031431735.1 Acidobacteriota bacterium
AAGCGCGAGATGATCCGGTTTCGAGGCGACTGATTGCAAAACTTTCAGCATTGATTCGCGCTTGATACGAAATTTTTCCAGATCCAGATCCAGTGCGTGTCCGATGCTTCCCGCCGAAAGCCGGGCGACGAGTTCCGCGTCAATCGGCGAAACTTTTTCGGTCGAAATCAGATATTTTTCAATTTCCGTCGTTTCGATCGGCGAAAAACGAATCGTCTGACAGCGCGAGCGAATCGTTTGAAGCAGGGAATCGGGACGCGAACTGATCAGAAAAAGATAAGTAGTGGCAGCAGGTTCTTCCAAAGTTTTAAGGAGCGCATTTGATGCCGCATCGTTCATTTTGTCGGCATTATTGATAACAAAAATTCGCGATCTGGCTTCGTAAGGGCGATAATTCGCTTCTTTTTCGAGGTCGCGAATGGCATTTACGAGAATGTTTTTGTTAAAAGGAATGACCAAACCGATGTCGGGAAAATCGCTGAAGATAACTTCTTTGTGCGCGTCGCGGTCATCGGGTTTCGGGAAATTAAATTTATCGGCACGACGGCAAGCCGCGCAAATATCACACGCCTCGGCAGTTTGCAGATTCAAACAAACAAAGTATTTTGCCAATTCGAGCGCGAATTGTTTTTTGCCAACGCCGTCAATCCCCGCAAAAAGCATCGACCGCGGAACCCGATCTTTGACGATCATCCGCCGCAGAATTTCCTTGATGTGATTGTTGCCGATCAGCTTGTCGAACATATTTATTAAAGTGAAAAAGGTGAAAAGTTTATTAAAGGGTAAAAGTGAAAAAGGGTAAAAGTTTGATTGCTTACAAATAAGCAAACTTTTTCACCTTTTCACCTTTTCACCTTTTACCCTTTTCACCTTTCCACCTTTTCACCCTTTTTCACTTTAGAAACGTCTTGACGATTTCCAAAACCTTGCCGTGGACTTCTTCAATTGAGCCGCTTGCGTTAATAATGCGAAATCGCTTTGGTTCTTTTTGGGCAATGCTCAGATAAGCCTCGCGCACTCGCTTATAAAATTCGGAGGTCTCTTTATCCATTCGATTTTTAATGGTTTCTTTGTCGGGGCGTGAATTTGTCCGCAAAATCGCTTTCTCGATCGGAATGTCAAAGAAAAGCGTCAAATCGGGTTTTAAGCTGTCGGTTGCAAGTCTGATCACTTGATTGATAGTTTTTTCATCAAACCCGCGCCCCGCGCCCTGGTAAGCAAAAGTCGCGTCGGCGTAGCGGTCTGAAATAACGATTTTCCCTTGTTCAAGAGCGGGTTTAACGAGAAAATTAACGTGTTGGGCGCGGTCGGCGGCAAATAGTAAAAGCTCTGCGAGCGGCGCGACATTTTCTTCAGTTTCAAGAAATGCTTCTCTCAGTCGGCGGCCAAGCGGCGTTCCGCCGGGTTCCATCGTTGTCAACACGTCAAGTCCTTGAACACGCAAATCTCCGGCAATCAAACGCAACTGTGTTGACTTGCCGCTGCCATCAATTCCTTCAAAACTTATGAATTTACCGCGCAAAATTACTCTTTATCAGTTCGCTTTTCTTTCAAGCGAAATGGTTGATATGGCGTGTTTGAAGATTAAAAAGTCTTGCCCGCTCGCGTCGATCAAGACCGAAAATTTATCGAAACTTTTGATTCTGCCCGCCAGCGATGAACCATTCATAAGATGAATTACAACGGATAATTTATCGCGCCGCGCCGAGTTTAAAAAAGCATCCTGGATGTTTTGCGCCGTAGGTTTTTCCATAACTTTTCCCTTTTGTTATCTTAAATTTAGCTAATTGCAATAAATT
>JANPDZ010000494.1:0-1653 GCA_031431735.1 Acidobacteriota bacterium
CAGTAGCTTCACCAACAACCGGAACTAATCTGAGACAGCCCAGAGGCTCGAGTGGACGCGGGACTTTAAAAGTAATAAATGGCACCAGTCATGACGCGGTTGTGAGATTGGCAGACGAGAGTTCTAAAAAAACGCGTCGCCTGGTTTATGTTCGGGCAAATAGCGAATTCACACTCGAAGAAATTGGGCAATGCAATT
This sequence comes from Acidobacteriota bacterium, assembly GCA_031431735.1. GTDB lineage: Bacteria > Acidobacteriota > Blastocatellia > Pyrinomonadales > Pyrinomonadaceae > JAFDVJ01. Next base: position 199 of record JANPDZ010000494.1, read on the forward strand.
GTCTCTTGCAATTTAGTTTGGGAACAGATTGGGATAAATCCAAACGCAAATTCAAACGGGATAAGTCCTATTTTAAGTTTAACGATTTGCTGGAATTCAAAGAAACCAGAACGAAAGTGGAAATTTTATGGTCTATATTTGAGGTCACGCTGCATTCTGTGCCCGAGGGAAATGCCAAAACAACTGAAATAGATGAAAGTGAGTTTGAAGATAAAGGCGATGCTGATTAGCTACGATTGGTGGCAATTCAAAATTTCTGATTTGGTTAGGAGTTAAAAATCTGAACGACGTGACTTTGCATATTTTAAGATAGGAAATGATTTGAGAAAAGTCCGACAAACGCGGAACGCACTTTGTTGATTTACGGCAATTAGCAACAAAGTGCGTTCCGCGTTTGTCGGACTTTTTTTTCAAAGAGTTATGGCTTCAAATACTTGCCTAACCAATCAAAAACCTGACCATACCAGAATTCGGAGTTTTGCGGTTTTAGAATCCAGTGACCTTCGTCGGGGATGATGACGAGTTTTGAATTGATGCCGTTTAATTGTAAAGCGGTGAATAACTGCAAACTCTGGTCAATAGGAACGCGGTAGTCAATTTCTTCGGCGGTGATGGATGATCCGAGCAATTTATAGATAAGGGAGAAATTGTAATTTTAGCGGTCGAATATCATTTTGAAATCAACCTTGATGCCGTCGGTTTCGATTGTTTGGTTGGTGAATTTCTTTTCGCCGTCTTTGGTGGTAACGAAGATCGTATTGGTAAATGGCTCAATCGTCCAGACTGTTTTGACGCCATTTTCGACTAGCAGATCGGCTTTGATGAGTAAATCCTGAATGTTTTGGCTGGCGGAAATTACTTCGATCGCAAGAATCGGCATTTCGGTGAATCTTGTGATGTCGCGGCTGAAATTCGGTTTGATTTGCTCTCTCGGATAAACGCTGATGTCGGGTGTGATGCCTTTTCCAATGTCCAAAGTCAATTCCGGTAAAGCCTTGATCTTTTTGTTTTCATAAAGTTGTTCGATAATTTCAGAACAAATAAAGCTGTGATTTAATGACGGCATTTCTCGTTCATCTTCTTCGGCAATGATTTCTTCGACTTCTGCTAACATTTCTTTCACCTCGATTTGTATATCAATTATCGCATAAAACGGCAGTTGTGGAAAGACTTGGTTTTTGCCAAAATCCTGAAATTTGTAATTCGCGAGTAATCGGACAAAAATAAATTATAGCAATCGTTTAGAGGCGGTCTATGACCGCCAATCTTTAAATTTCAGGCGAACAGCGGTCATAGACCGCCTCTAAACGGCACGATATATTTAAAATTATTTTTGCACTTCTACTAATTTCAAAAAAATTAGGGCTTCAAATACTTGCCTAACCAATCAAAAACCTGACCATACCAGAATTCGGAGTTTTGCGGTTTTAGAATCCAGTGACCTTCGTCGGGGAT
>JANPDZ010000495.1:0-5023 GCA_031431735.1 Acidobacteriota bacterium
GCGAGTAACATTAGCTTTCTAAAATATTTATTATGTACGGCAAAATTCAAAATCAATTAAAAATCAATTTAACGCGCATCAGAGAAGCGGGGCTTTATAAACTGGAGCGCGTGATCGAAAGCCTGTTTTCCTTGACGGTAAAATGAACGATTGTTATACTGTTTTTACAGTCAAGAGGTCTGACTTTACTCAGGTCGCGGAAGCAAGGTCTTCCCTTGGCTGATTTTTTTATTTGTGAGTAACAAATGTATCTTCTCTACGCTGATGAATCCGGTAGTTCAGGCGATCCGAAACAACAATATTTTGTCTTAGCCGGATTTTGTATTTTTGAACGGCAAGGCTATTGGATTGCTAAAGAGTTGGACAAGATTGCTGCCAGATTTAATCCGGCTGATTCGTTGAGCGTTGAACTTCACGGAAACCCGATGAATAGCGGGAAAGGAATTTTTCGTAGATTCCCCAAAGCTGACCGAATTGCCGCAATTGAAGATGCTCTCAAAATTTTCTTAGCTTCACATCCAAGTAATCGCCTTTTTGCCAGCGTCGTCAAAAAAGCAGTCATTTCTCCCAATGATCCGGTTGAATTTGCTTTTGAACAATTATCCAGTCGCTTTGACCATTATTTAGCCAGACTTCATAAATCGGGAGATTCTCAGCGCGGCGTGATTATCTTCGATAAATCAACCTATGAAACGACAATTCAATCTTTAGCGACGGATTTTAGAACGATCGGTCATCAATGGGGCGTTTTAAGAAATCTGTCGGAAGTCCCTTTATTTTTGGATTCAAAAGCATCAAGATTAATTCAATTAGCCGATTTAATTGCCTACGCAATTTTTCGTAACTATGAAATCGGAGATGATACTTTTTTCTCAATCATCAAAAATAGATTTGATTCCGAAGGCGGCGTAATTCATGGTCTTTATGTGCGCGAGTAACATTAGCTTTCTAAAATATTTATTATGTACGGCAAAATTCAAAATCAATTAGAAAATCAAATAAACGAAATCAGAGAAGCGGGGCTTTATAAACGGGAACGCGTGATTGAAAGCCCGCAGGAAGCGCATATCAAGGTCACGGGCGGCGAAGTTTTGAATATGTGCGCCAACAATTATTTGGGGTTGTCGGACCATCCGGCGATCGTCGCGGCGGCGCACAAGGCTTTGGATGATTGGGGTTACGGGCTGTCGAGCGTGCGGTTTATTTGCGGAACGCAGGCGATTCATAAGGAACTTGAATTAAAAATCAGCGAATTTCTCGGAATGGAAGACACGATCCTTTACACGTCTTGTTTCGATGCCAACGGCGGACTTTTTGAAACGATTCTCGGTGAAGAAGACGCTGTAATTAGCGACGAACTCAATCACGCGAGCATCATTGACGGCGTTCGCCTTTGCAAAGCGCAGCGTTTTCGCTATAAAAACGGCGATATGAACGACCTTGAAGAAAAGCTCAAAGAATCGGCAAATGCGCGAACGAGTATGATCGCGACCGACGGCGTTTTTTCGATGGACGGCTATATTGCCAAGCTCGATGAGATCTGCGATCTGGCGGAAAAATACGACGCGCTCGTGATGGTTGACGATTCGCACGCCGTCGGGTTTATCGGGCAAACGGGACGCGGAACGCCCGAATTTCATAATGTGATGGACAGAATTGACATCATCACCGGCACGCTCGGCAAAGCTTTGGGCGGCGCAAGTGGCGGTTATACTTCCGCGCGCAAAGAAATTATCGAATTATTGCGCCAACGTTCACGACCATATCTTTTTTCAAATTCGGTCGCTCCGCCGATCGTCGGCGCGTCAATCAAAGCGATTGAAATGTTGACCGAATCAACCGAGTTGCGCGATAAATTACAGGAAAACACGCGCTATTTCCGCACGGAATTATCAAAGATCGGACTCGAAATTCTGCCGGGCGAACATCCGATCGTGCCCGTTATGTTCGGCGACGCGCATCCGGCGGTCAAAATGGCGGAATCGCTTCTCAAAAAAGGCGTTTACGTCATTCCGTTTTCATTTCCGGTCGTCCCGAAAGGCAAAGCGCGCATCCGCACACAGGTTTCGGCGGCGCATTCCATCGAAGATTTGCAATTTGCGGTCGAGAAATTCGCCGAAGCAAAAGCGGAACTTGGGATTTAAGAAATCTTTTGCCCGCGAAATACGCGAAAGACCGCGAAAAAAAACAAATAAAAATTTTTCGCGTCTTTTCGCGTATTTCGCGGGCAAAATCTCTTAAATTACTTTTTCACCTCTTTGGATTTTTTCCATTTCGTCCAATTCGTATCGATCCCGATCTTCGTGCCCGCGAAATCAACCTTGATGCCGTTGAGATGTTTGGCGAGTTTGATCAGATCGGCGCGGTTGTAAAAATCCGCCCAGATCAGATTTACCGGATATTTCCCGGCCCATTCGTTTTTGATCCATCCCAAAGCAACCGGATTTGTCATATCCGCTAGTTCGCTAACTGATTGCGGGTGAACGTTTGAGAAAAACCCCAAACCGATAAGTTTTCCGTTTTCGTCGGGCGTGACGGACGAGCGAACAGCGTAAAACTTATCGGCATATTGCCCGTTTTTCGCGTTTTCCAAAACTTTTAACGTGCCGCTTTTATAATTATCAATATCCCAACCTTCAACCCACGTATTTTCTTCCATTCGCTTCCAGATCAAATCATCGTCGGGCACATCATCAGTGTCGAAAAGCGCGATCACCTGATTGCCACTTTTTAGTTGCCAGAGCTCACTCAATTTGCTTTTCGGACTGAAACTCTTACTGCTTAACAACTTACCGTTGAGTTTTGTTTTGATGAGATTGACGAGCTCTGTCCATTTCGCTTTCGTCAGGCCTTCGATTTCGCCTTGCTTTTTGTTCCGCTCGATTTGAAACGCACGCTCCCAGAAATGATTGAAACCAAGCAAAACCAGTTCGCGCGGATTTTTATCGGTGAATGCCTTAACGTCGTCGAGCATCGAAGCGACCGACGCGCCGTAAAGTCCGTGACAGGTCATCAAAACGCCTTTGTTGTCAACACAAACGCGGATGTCGAAATATCTGATTCCGTCGTTGAGCATTTCGGTTGTGGAGCGTTCCTGCGTTTTTGCCCAATCGTTAAAGACCGAACCAATCGAGAGAAAGCGTTTAACCTTTTTGTTGTCGGGCGACGAAAGACCGTCGCTGTCACCGAGGCTGATGCCGGTGCTTTTCGATGCGATGATCGCAAAAGTTCCCGCATCGTGCGCACCCGGAAGAGCGATCTCGTTCAGTTGTTTTTTGCCGAGAATCGCGGCATTGTCGCTCATCCAATTTGCCTGAGCGCAAATATTTGAAACACAAACGGATAAAATTATCGCTAATAACAGGTTACAGACACATTTTTTCAGCATAAATCATTTTTCGGGATAGTTTCAAAATGATATGTCGGGTTATAAAAAAAGCCAAGTTGCAAAGATTATTTTACACTTAAAAAAAAGTGAATTTTCTAAAAATATCGTAAAATAAGATTTTTATATGCCGCAAATCAATTTTGAAACGAACGAATCTTTTGCCCAAAAGTTAGACGCCCAAGATGCTCTGGCAGGTTTCCGCGAAAACTTTTATATTCCAAAACAACCCGACGGCGAAGATGTTTTGTATTTCACGGGCAATTCGCTTGGTCTTCAGCCGAAAACCGTAAGAAGCTACATTGAGCAAGAACTGAAAGATTGGGAAACCTTCGGAGTTGAAGGACATTTTCACGCGCAAAATCCTTGGATGTCGTATCACGAATTTCTCACCCGGCAAATGGCGAATATCGTCGGAGCACGCGCCGTTGAGGTTGTGGTGATGAATTCGCTGACGGTTAATCTGCATCTTTTGATGATTTCGTTTTATCGCCCGACTGCGACGAGGTATAAAATCGTCATCGAAAAAGGCGCATTTCCGTCCGATCAATACGCCGTCGGATCGCAGATTTTGTTTCATCAAATGTCAGAACCGTCTGCGGTAGCGGGCGGTTTTTCGTCGCCAATAAAACTATCGGATGAAAATGCAAACGCTTACCCACCCGCTACCGCAGGTGGTTCTGACCGGCTCATCGAACTTGCCCCGCGCAAAAACGAAACTTGTCTGCGCATCGAAGACATTGAAAAAACCATCGAAGAAAACGGCGATTCGATTGCCTTAATTCTGCTCGGCGGCGTCAATTATTACACCGGACAAGTCTTTGATATGCGCCGGATCACCGAAATCGGACATAAAGCGGGCGCGGTCGTCGGTTTCGATCTGGCACACGCGGCGGGAAATATCGAACTTGCGTTGCACGATTGGAATGCGGATTTTGCCGCGTGGTGTTCGTATAAATATCTGAATTCAGGTCCGGGCGGCATTGCCGGAGTTTTTGTTCACGAACGGCACGCTGACGCGTTTGATCTGCCGCGTTTTGCGGGTTGGTGGGGACACGACAAGGAAACACGCTTTTTGATGGGCGATAAGTTCAAACCAATGCGCGGCGCGGAAGGCTGGCAGCTCTCGAATCCCCCGATCTTTCAACTCGCTTCGCTGCGGGCTTCTTTGGATATTTTTGAAGAAGCCGGAATGAAAAATCTGCGCGAAAAGTCTGTCAAACTTACGAATTATTTAGAATTTTTATTGGGCGAAATCCGCGACGAACGCATTTCCGTCATCACGCCGAAAGATGAACGAGAGCGCGGCTGTCAGCTTTCAATTCGCGTCAAGGATTCCGATAAAACGCTTTTCAAGGCAATCACGAAACGCGGTGTGATCGCCGATTGGCGCGAACCTGACGTGATCCGCGTCGCGCCGGTTCCGCTTTATAATTCGTTTTTGGATGTCTGGAAATTTGTCGAGGTTTTGAAGGATTGTTTGAAATAATCAGTTTAAGTAGATCCAAATTTGTAAAAAAGCCTTTGCCAATCGCAGCCTAAATTCACTTGACGATTCTCGTAATTCCGTTTGAAACCCTTGGAATAATGGATAATTGATAATGGATAATTGATAAATATGCTTGACGGACAACCGAA
>JANPDZ010000496.1:0-2314 GCA_031431735.1 Acidobacteriota bacterium
TTCCAGGTTTCAAGTTCCAAGACGGAGTCAAAACTTGGAACCCGGAACTTGAAACTTGGAACTAAAAAAAGCGGATTCACTTTGCTTGAATTGATCGTCACGCTTTCGGTGCTTTCGGTGCTTGTTTTGGGAACGATTCCGCTTGCCCAAAACACGGTCAAACGCCAAAAGGAAATGCGTCTGCGAGAGAGTTTGCGGATCATGCGCAATGCGATCGACGAATTCAAACGCGATACGATCGGCGCGTGTCCGCAGGGCGCGATCGTCACGGGAAACCCTGCGCAGCAAGGCGGAAATATTCCGGCAGATCCGCGCAGCCGTGTCGTGATTGACGATTGCAAAATTTTTGACACGGAAAACCTCGACCGATTTCCGCCGGATCTTGAGATGTTGGCAAAAGGTGTCAGGGTCAAGGCTCGCGGACTGAACACTCAGCAGAGAAGCGTGTTTGACGAAAAAAACGCGACTGATTCGGCTGAATCCAAGGAAGTTAGCAAAGTTTATTTGCGCGAAATACCGATTGATCCGATGACGGGAAAGGCAGATTGGAACTATCGTTCGTCATATCAAACCAAAGACGCCGGAAGCTGGGACGAGGTTAATGTTTTTGATGTCCGATCAACGTCCGACGAAGAAGCATTGAATGGAGATAAATACAGTGACTGGTAGTTTTATAAAAGTTCCAAGTTCCAAGTTTCAAATTTTAAAACAACGAACAACGGACAACGAACGACCAAAAAACAAAGTGGTTTTTCGCTTTTTGAATTGATGATCACGATGTTCATCATGATCATTCTGCTTTCGATTGCATTGCCCGCCTATCAGCGGACGATGCAGCACGCGCGCGAAACCGTTTTGAAGGAAAATCTGTGGCAGATGCGCCGGGCGATTGACCAATTTACCGCCGACAAAGGCAAGTTGCCGCCATCGCTCGAAGATCTGGTCAAAGAAAAATATCTACAGGAAATGCCTGTTGATCCGATTACTGAAAAAGCTACCTGGAATGCAATTCTAGGCGAAGATAAAAATTCGCCTGACGGCGGACAAGGTCTTGTTAATGTCAAAAGCCTTGCCGAAGGTACAGACAGCGACGATAAACAATTTGCAGATTATTAACGAGTCGAGAGTGGAGAGTCGAGAGTGGAGAGCAAAAAAAACTTCCATTCACGACTCTCCACTCTCTACTCTCCACTTAAAAGAAATGTTTCAACCGAATTATCCGAAAGCCGCGCTCGGCCTGGAAAAAGAATCTATCACCGCACTCGCTCTGCAAAAAGAAGGCCGACGGCAATTCGGCATCAAACAAGCCGCGACCATCGAATTGCCCGAAAATCTTCTCAATCCGAGTTTTACCGATCGAAATATTGCGAGCCAATCGGAAATGCTGGCGATGCTTGAAGAAGTTTGCGTCAAAGCCGGCTTGCAAAGCCAAAAACGCTGGTCGGTCAGCCTGCCGGGAAATACGGCGCGAACGGCGATCTTGACGCTTGATGCTGAACCGGCTTCAAAGAAAGAACTTGAAGAAATTCTCGATTGGAAAGCCGAAAACGGATTTGGCGCACCGGCTGCCGAGTTGCGGCTTTCACTTAACAAGATTTCACCCGACAGAGAAGGCAAGGCGCGTTATTTTGCGACCGCCGTTAAACTTTCGGTGATTCAAGAATATGAAACGCTGTTTGAAACTTTCGGCTGGCAAGCCGGATTGATATTGCCGCGGGCCGTCAGCGAGGCAAATTGGCTGATTGACAAAAATGCTCAAACCGATGCGCTTTTGATAAGTTCGCAAAGCGACGGTTTTACGGCACTTTTATTGCGCCGCGACGAACCTGTCGTGGTTCGCAGCGTGACCTGCAATGACAACGAAACCGACGACGAAATCTATCGCTTGCTGATGTTTTACAAAGACCGTTTGGCTTCGATCGAAGGCAGTTTTCTCGAAAAAATTCTCGTCATTGGCAAAAGCTTCAAACCTTCAAGAATCAAAGAGATCTCAAACGAAGCACTTGGGCAAGAATTGATCGTCTTGCGTCCCGAAGATGTCGGCTTAAACATTCCGGTCAGCAGTCTGAGCTTTGACGATCTCGCGGCGCCCGCCGGAATTGCCGCGCTTGGCATTTGATTTGAAATAGTTTATCCGAAAATTTTGCTAAGGAAAATGTAAAAAATAATTTATATAGGACTTTCGCTTAACTAAAATTGCAACGCTGGAATCGTTGGATTTTTCAGTTGTGATTTTAGATAATCCGCAAATAATCCGTTCCTCAATTGATAAACTGTCATCTTCATCTCCTGGGCTTTGACCTTGATCGCCACC
>JANPDZ010000497.1:0-9019 GCA_031431735.1 Acidobacteriota bacterium
TTTACCAATTGCTTCAAATTTCCAAGCCCCATCCCGTCGATAAAGTCGTCCGAATTCGATGGCAGATTCGGTGGAAAAATCTTCATCCAGTTCATATTTTGCAATCTCTTCGTTATTCATTTGATCATAGATCCGAATAAAGGAGTTACGAACTTGTCCGAAATTTTGTTTTCTAACATCGTATTCATAGATTGAAACTGTAAAAACAATTTCCTGCACATCCTGACTGACTCGGGCTAAATCAACCTTAATTGTTTCATCATCGCCATCGCTACTGCCGCCGGAGGTATCATCATCTGCGCCTTCGACAGCCCCATCGGGCGAGAGTTTATTGTTGAAAAAAATAAAATGTGAATCGGTTGGTAGCTTCCCATTGGCACCCAACATAAAAGCCGAAGCGTCTAAATCATAATCGTCTCCGCTCGCCTCGTTCGGGTCCCATCCTAACCCGACTCCTACTTTTTGCAAACCAATATCTATCCGCTGTCCTTTGGTTAAATTAATCGCCATTTTTCCTCCTAAAATCTCAAAGTAATAATTTTTGTATTCATTTTGCGGTTATAATAATCGCAAAAAAAAATAGGTTGTGTCAATAAAACATTGCTCCAAGTGGATAAATTGTCTTCAATTCGGTTGGATTATCAAATCCTAACACTACTTCCTGATTAAGTGAAATTTTATTATTATTTAATGCTACCGATGCAAGAAAAAAGTTTTGGATATGATTACCTTTAACCTCGATCTCAATGCTTTTATTTTAGTTTTGCTATTTTTTACCATTACAGAGCGGTCTAAAAATTGCAAGGGCTTTGAAAACTAAGAAAATCTGCCTACGCGCACACACTAAAAAAACGAAAAAAGGCATTTTTGCCAAATCTTTTTTCTTGTTTTCGAGCGTGTGTGTGTGTGTGTGTGCGTGCAAAAATCTTAAAATATTTCATAATTTTCAAGTAAGCAAAAACTATGCCGCTCAGTAATGATTTTTTACAGAGTTTTCACTTCAATTTTTACAGGATGTCCCCTGAAAATCGCTAATATGGTTGAGATAATTTACCGGATACAAACATTTCACTATTTTTAACGGATTTCGTGGGAAGGAGAATCTCTTATTTTTCATATATTTAGCGATTTTGCTCAAATAATTCCCGGTAATTTGTCAATGTAAATTGGCTGAATTCAATTAACTTAAATGGCTAAACCATTGAAAACAAAATAAATGCGTAACAACGAAATCCGTTAGAATCAGACAGTTCATAATATCAGTAGATCCAAATTTCGGATTTCAGATTTCGGATTTCGGATTATGCATAAATCCAAATCTTGGACTTCTGCTGAATCTTAGATATTTCTTCCGATATTTGGCGAGTTTTATTGTTTCAAATGTTTTCAATGACTGCTTTTGACAACCGATTGGAACTCGACTTTCCAAATTTGGATCTACTGAATATAGAATTAACAAAATGAATAAGGAGTCCACTCCGAAAACCCTTGTTTGATAGAAAAATCGTTCAATCGCTGAATTTGTAGTTTTGTAAGTTATTGAAAACAAAGAATCTCAAAAATGATAAAATTCAATTTTAAGCCCCAAAACTGCTAAAAATGACTTTTCGGAGTGGACTCAATAAGTAAATTTAGGTTATTAAAGCGGTTACATGCTATCATATTTGAAAACGAAACTCAACTTAAGGTCGGTTCCCAAAATAGAGATGGGTGTAATTAAAAGTGGGACACAGAAATTCTTCAACATATTCAAATTCAAAAACTTCCGCGAGACATTTGATAATGACATTTTCGACTTCCCGCAAATCTATTTCGCGCCCGAGGAGTTTATCCATCGAAGTAACGGGCTCGCCTTCGCAGGCGATGATCCAGTTAAAATAGCTCAAATCCGTGTTCACATTGAGCGCGAAACCGTGCGTCGTCACCCAACGCTTGAGATGCACGCCGATCGCGGCAACTTTGCCGTCTTTTGTGTGCACGCCTGTTAAACCCTCGATTCGGAAACTTTCGATATCAAAATTGGCAAGAGTTCGAATCAAAACTTCCTCAAGATTACGAACGTATAGATGCACGTCTTCTTTGTATGAACTCAAATTGATGATCGGATAGCCGACAAGCTGACCGATCCCGTGATATGTAACCTTGCCGCCGCGGTTTGTTTCAAAAACTTCCGCGCCGATTGTTTTTAAGATCTCTGCATTTGCCAAAACTCCGTTTTCCTTGGCGCGGCGGCCGATCGTAAAAGTGTGCGGATGCTCAAGCAGAAGCAGATAATCTCTTTCGCGCTCAGAAATAACCTCCGTTTCAAGCGTTTTTTGCAATTCCAGAGCGTCAGCATAATTAATCCGACCAAGACGGCGAACTTCGAGGAGCCTTTTTTGCATCTCTTTTATGATAAAATTTTACGGACAAAATTACTATTCGACAATCAAATCATGAAAACAAACAAATATTTATCAAAAGCAACTTTTTTAGTATTCGCGGTGGTTCTGAGTTTCGCCGTTTCAGCCGAAGCGCAAAAGAAAAAACCCGTTACAACTAAAAAGCCGGCAACAACAACTGCGACCAACGCGCTTGAGATCAGAGCAGGCGCAGAAAAGGTTGCGATCCAACTGAAAAATGTCACGACTTTTATTTACAAACTCGGCGGTATCGCCAGCGCGATCGAGGCTTTGGACAATGACGCGAAAGCCAACAAGCTCTCGAAAGCACAGCTTGACAAATTCACTCAGCAGAAACAGGCTGTTATCTTGAGCATCAGAAATCTGAAAGCCGGACTCGCCGCTTTGGAAGTCGAATTTCGCGCGAAACCCGCGCTCAAACCTTATCTTTCACAAATTGAGGGAATTACGGAATTAGGCAATCAGTCGGAAGATTTAGCGGCAGCCGGAAGATTTACCGATTCAGGCAGAGTTTTTTTGACGGTGGTTGAAAAATTAGCCGATACGCTCGTAGCAATGCCGTGATTTGAGGGATGAGGGATGAGGGATGGGGGATGAGGGATGAGTTTAATATTTTACGATGGCTGGATCGCGAAAACACTTTCCCTCAATTTGTCCGTCTTGCTTTCGCCAGAGACTCAACCTACGGTTTGATAAACGAAAATTCCATAAATCTCCTAAATGTTTACAGGTAGGATCGCCGTATGAAAAGGTGATTTGGTATAAGCCCGGCGTGTTTTGCCATATCTCGCCAAATAGGTAAACATCTATCTTTTTCTGTTCAATTTCGTCAGTAGAGAGTAGTTGAAATTCTACGTTTTTAATGGAAGGCAACCAAGATTTTTGGATTTCTTCTTTAGCGAGGTAAATCACTTTCGGCGCATTGCTCGGCTTGAAGTAGTAACTTAAAACTCTCTTTACAACCCGTCCTATATCTTGTTGCGGAAGTTCAACAACATAAAATACAGTACGTGCAGTTTGACCTAAAGTAGCTATTGAAAACACGGAGATTAAAATTAGCCAAAATATGAATTTCAGAACAACTGTTAAATTGTGTGGTCGATTACTGCGTTTCATAAGCTAAATTCTCTAAATTTGTTTAAGAAGGGTCGTTTTTGCGACATTCCGACTATAAACTATACTCAAAACGTTCATAAATTGTGCATTTGAAAAAAAACTCTGCGAACTTAGCGCTCTCTGCGTGAACCCATTGTCCTCACGCAGAGAGCGCTAAGTTCGCAGAGGGGAAATTACAAAAATCACAATTTATGAACGTGCAAAGTATATTTACAAACTCGTCCAAGTCTTTTCTTTTGATTTTATAACCATTTTTTCATCCCTCAGCCTTCATCCCTCATCCCTTTAACGCCGTTCGGGCTTTTTCAGGCTCGTCACCTTCGGTTCGCAGACTTCGCCCGGTTTGTTTTGCGAAGTTTCGGTTTTCTTTTCTTCTTTCGGCAAACCAAGTTTTTCGCGGATAAAGGCTTCTGTTTCGGCTTCGATCAATTCGCCGTTGACGACAAAAGTTTTCTCTGTCAAAACATCTCCTTTGGTTTTCAAAGCGGAAGGAATCAGAAAAATATTCCACGGTGAACCCCAATTTCGCGTGTCGCCGGTTATTTTGCGGTATTCGTAATGCGGAGTTTTTTGCTTTGCGTCGCGGGCATCGGATTCATATACGACCGGAAAAGTGATCTTAAATGTGTCGAGACTCGTTTTCATCCCCTCAACCGTGTCGTATTCGCCGACACCGATAACCTCAAAACCGTTCGCCTTGTATTTTTCGTATAACTTCTGCGCAACGGGAGCTTCCAATTTCCAATTCGGACACCACGGCGCGAAATAAACGACCATCACGAGTTTTTTACCTGTCGTTGCTTCGCGCAAATTCAACTCTTTGGCAATGTCGCGAACCTGTTTGTATGTCCAATCTTTATATTTTATTTCCTTTTCCAAGACCGGCGCGTATTCGTGCTGTGCGCTCGAATGAGTAAAACTTAAAAGCAATATTGCAAATAATAAAACCGTTTTCATTGTTCGATAATTTCCTCTCTAAAAAGACTAACTTTTTTTGATGCCGAAAGACAAGTAAATTTTGTCCGTTATGAATTGATTTTTATTTTCGATCATAGTCGTGCCAAAATATTTTTTTGACCATTCAAAACTATGTCATACGTTCATTTGATCTTCGGTATTATTGTTTTTATCGTCTTTTTGATAACTGGAAAATTTATGCGCGTAGATTTTCCCGACAAGGAAATCATTCCGCAAGAACTGCGTATTTTGATGCGTTCGCGGCATATTTATATTTTGCTTTCGGCTTTTGCGCATATTCTGCTCGGACTTTATCTCAAAATTCACGCACAGATTTGGCGAAAATCTCTGCAAATTTTCGGCTCACTTTTGCTCTTTACGGGAACAATTCTGCTGATTTACGCCTTTTTTTATGAAACTTATACAACACGAACCTTCACGGAAGTCAGCCGTTACGGTCTTTACACAACTTTGGGCGGAACGATCTTGCATCTTTTCGGCGGATTTCGGTTAAAATCGAAGAATGACGAATAACACGGCGCAAAATTCGATTCGGGTTTTGCTGATCGAAAACCAAACGCTCACACGAATCGGCATCAGGACGATCCTTGAAGCACAAAACGATTTTGAGATCGTCGGCGAAGCAGATTCAGGCGCAGAAGGTTTCGAAATCTTTCGGCAATTAAACCCAGACGTTATTATTTTGAGTTTGCGCTTGCCCGATTCGTGTGCGATTGACACGCTTGACGATTATTTCGCGGCAGAAAAACGAGCACGCATTCTGATTTTAGCCGATACGGCTGGCGACGCGGAAATCAGCAAAGCCTTGAAAAAAGGTGCGGTGGGCTACATTTGCAAAGACATTTCGCCCGCCGAACTCGTCAAAGCAATTCGTGTCGTTAATTCGGGCAATAAATACATTCCGAGCGATATTGCTGAAATCTTGAGCGAACATTTCGGACAAGAAGAGCTGACGCCGACCGAAACAAAGATATTGAGTGCCGTCGTCGCCGGAAAATCCAACAAGGAAATCGCCTATGATTTAAAAGTTAGCGAAAACACGGTCAAAACACACGTCAAAAATGTCTTTGAAAAACTCGGCGTTTCCGACCGAACTTCCGCCGCAACTTTGGCAATCAAACGCGGTTTAGTGAGAATTCATTTGTAATTTTTTAACGCAAAGTCGCAAAGACGCAGAGGCGCAAAGTAAATCTTGGCTAAAGATTACGTGTGAAAATTCCTGAAAAATTTTGCGGCTTCGCGCCTTTGCGACTTTGCGTTAAAAATTTTACCTTCATCACCCGAAAGTATGAGAAAAATCTCATCGCAATTGATGATTACAACTGCCTGTTTCTCTTGTAAGATTGATTCATAAGTCGAATCTAGCGACAAGAAAACTTTAACAAGCGGAAAAAATAAAATGATCAATATCAGACGAAGCAGCGAACGCAGTCACGCCAATTACGGTTGGCTCGACACGAATTACACATTTTCATTCAGCAGTTATTATGACCCGCGATTTATGGGTTTCCGTTCATTACGCGTCATCAACGAAGATTTCATCGAGCCCGATCAAGGATTTCCGACGCACGGACACGCGGATATGGAAATTTTAACCTACGTTATCAACGGCGAACTTTCGCATAAAGATTCGATGGGTAATGCCTCGACAATTTTGCCGAACGAGGTTCAAAGAATGAGCGCCGGAACCGGCATTTTACACAGCGAATACAGTTCGCCGACCGATAAAACGCATCTTTTGCAAATTTGGATTCTGCCCGAAGTGAAAGATTTAACGCCGAGTTATGAACAGACTTTTTTTCCGCCTGAAGACAAAAAAGGCAAACTCAAACTCGTTGCCTCTCGCGCCGGTAGCGCCGGTTCGGTGACGATTCATCAGGACGTAAATCTTTACAGTTCGATTCTGGCAAAGGATGAATCGGTTAAACACCAACTCGCTGAAAACCGTTACGCCTGGATTCAAATCGTCAAAGGTTCGCTTTCTCTTAACGATGAAACTTTGACGCAAGGCGACGGCGCGGCGGTCAGCGACGAAACAAGTCTTAAAATCAAAGCATTGAGGGACGACACCGAATTTCTGCTGTTTGATTTGAATTGATAAGACTTTAAATATTTGCCCACGAAACACACGAATTAAACGAATTTTTTAACAAATTTTTTCGTGTTTTTCGTGTATTTCGTGGGCAAATATCTTTAAATCTGTGGTAAATTCGCAGGATAAACTTTTTTTCGGAGGAAAAATGGAACAAATCTTTTCGTATGATGTGATGCCGTATCCGAGCAAGTTTTTCTTGCAGACGCATCCTGACAGACTTGCAACTCAGGCGACGCTGTTTGGAATGAAGCCCGCCAAGGTCGAAACGTGCCGCGTGCTCGAACTCGGCTGCGGCAACGGCAGCAATCTTCTTTCGCACGCTTTTAATCTGCCAAACGCCAAATTTGTCGGCGTTGATTTGGCGGAAAATCACATTACTGACGCGAAAAAATCTGCCGAAGAATTAAATTTATCGAACATCGAATTTTATCAAATGGACGTGATGGAAATGTCGGTTGATCAGTTCGGCAAATTCGATTATGTCATCGCCCATGGACTTTTTTCGTGGGTGCCGGATTTTGTGCGCGAAAAGACTCTTGCACTTTGTCGCGAATTTTTGACGGAATCGGGCGTCGGTTACATCAGCTACAGTGCTTTTCCGGGTGCTTACACGCGCCAAATGGTTCAGAAAATGATGCGTTTTCACTCGAAACATTTTGACGAACCGCTCGAAAAGGTCGGCAAATCCATCTCGTTTCTCGCTTTTCTCGCCGAAAACGCGACCGAAAGGGAAATTTTCGCACCAATTCTCCAAAGCGAATTAAAGCGTCATTTTGAACACGACGCGGCGGATATTTTTCACGACGATCTATCGGATATCAATCAGGCTTTTTACTTTCACGAATTCGCCGAACTGCTGAAAAAGAACAATTTACAATATCTCGCCGAAGCCGAACTTCACGCCATGGGTACGCAAGGTTTATCTGTCGAAGCAAGAGAATTTATCGAATCGCTTGATGATATTATTGAACGCGAACAATATCTTGATTTTTTTCGCGGACGCATTTTTCGTCAGACGCTTTTCTGTCGCGAAGAAGTTAAACTAAACCGCAATCCTGAACCGACGGCGATGAAAAAATTTCTCGTCGCTTCTTCAATTCGTCCCAGATCTCAAAAACCCGAACTGGCAACGCAGAAGGTCGAAAAATTTGTCGGGCTGAAAGGCGTTGGCATTGAGATTGATCAACCGCTCGCGAAAGCCGCACTCGTTCATCTCGGACAAATTTGGGGACAGGCGATCTCTTTTTCGAAACTTTTGCAAAAAGCGAAAGAAACCATTATCAGTCAAGGATTTAAAACTCAAAATTGGGACGAACAATTTTACATTGCAAGCGCGATTTTTCTGCAAATCTGCCGCGGTACGGGTTTGATCGAACTCCATCTTTTTCAGCCCGAAGCTACAACCGAAGCGAGCGAAAAACCGCAGGTCAACAAACTGGCGATTTGGCAGCTTCCGCAAGCCGATAATGTTTTGACGCTTTTGAATCTAGACGTCAAGATCGAAGATGAAATCTCGCGTCATCTTCTAAAGATCTGTGACGGAACGCGAACGCGCGAACAGATTTTGGCGAAAATGCACAAATTTATCGAACAAAGCGAAGATGTTGAAGATCGGGAAACCCTTTTGAAAGACTTACCCGAATGGCTCGACGAGAGTTTGACTCAATTGGCAAAACTCGGAATGTTTGTTTCATAGTTTTGTCAGAACCGTCTGCGGTAGCGGATGGTTTAATTTTCTGAAAGGAAATTTTTTAACTTTAAACTTAAACCGCCCGCTACCGGAGGCGGTTCTGACTTTTTTGCATTAAAATACCCGACGTGAATCAAAAATCAGCACCACCGCGCGACGCTTCCGCCGTCATTTTATTAGATCAAGATTTGTCCAAAGTTCTCTGGGCGCAGCGCAATCCGAAAATCGCTTTTCTCGGCGGCTGGCACGCTTTTCCGGGCGGAAAGACGGACGCAACCGACAGCCAAATCGGTGTTAAAAATTGCAGTGACGCGGATCTTGAAAAATTTATCGTTTGTGCGGTGCGTGAGCTCTTTGAAGAGGTTGGCGTTTTGCTCGTCCGCAACGGCGAAAAATTGACGAAAGGACAACGCGTCTCACTGCACGACGATTTGATTTCGGGCAGAAGCAATTTCGCTGAAATTCTCGCCGACTGGAATTTATGGATTGATGCCGAAGATTTCTATTACACGGGTTTCTGGACGACGCCGCAGTTTTCGCCGGTGCGTTTCAAAACGCGTTTTTTTATCGCTAAATGTCCTTTGAAACAAACGCCTTACGCAGCAATTTCAGAAATGCTGACACCAGAATTTATCACGCCGAAAGATGCGCTTTCGCGTTGGGCAAATTCGGAAGTTTTGATTTCGCCGCCGGTTTTGATTTCCTTGCAGGAATTGGCGGAATTTGAACCGCAGAGGC
>JANPDZ010000498.1:0-2151 GCA_031431735.1 Acidobacteriota bacterium
GGTGGCGATCAAGGTCAAAGCCCAAGAAATGAAGATGACAGTTTATCAATTGAGGAACGGATTATTTGCGGATTATCTAAAATCACAACTGAAAAATCCAACGATTCCAGCGTTGCAATTTTAGTTAAGCGAAAGTCCTAATAAATTATTATTTGCATGTTCTTATAACCGATATTTGTATCTTTGACACGAGCCAAAATATTAACGAAAAAAAGCGCATTCCCCAACGAGATTGCGCTTTTGATGTCTTTAGGTTAAAAGAAACTGATTTTGTTTAGTATCCGTTGCGACGGTTACGATTGTCCCATCGGCTGTTGCGGTTGTAGCTTCGATTGTAGCCTTCATTGTAGCCGCGAATAAACGCTTCACGATAGGTTTGGCGGAAGTTGTTTTGATTGCCCCAACGTGAATTGTTGCCGTTATTCATTTGGCGCATTGCCTGACCGGCGGCTCTTTGCGCATTGGCGCGTCTTCCGTTGCGGCCGTCTTCCCAACCTTGTCTCATACCTTCGCGATAGGCTTGCTGGGTGATATAGCTGTTTTGATTGTTGCGATTATTATAATCACGGTCGTTATTATCGCGGTTATTGCGGTTATTATAATCACGGTCATTATTATCGCGGTTATCATAATCACGGTCATTATTATCGCGGTCGTTTTGACGGTTGTTCTGATTATCATCCCGACGATTATCGCGATTTTGTGCGTTTGCTGTGGTCGCCGATAAAATTCCGATACCGAACAATAAAGAGAAAGCCACGCCGGCTACTCTGATTTTGCGTTGCAATTTTTTTGTATTCATAAAAAACTCCTTTTCCCGAAATGGCTAAAGCGATTATCGTGCCACGCCGGAGTTTTTCAATGAATTGCTCGCTTTTGCGATGGTTTTGGGATTATTGATTGCTGGAAGTTTGCGCAAATAGTTTACTGACTGTCTATTTTCGTGTGTCGAATAAAAAAGGCGACTTTCCTCAAGTCGCCTTCTATTATTGAATTGTATTTTTGATTTAGTCGGATAATTTAGCCTTTGAGACTGAAAGTTACCGGAATGAGCATCGCTGCTTTATACCACCGACATTTTCTTTGTCATCAACTTCCGCGTTATCAACTTCATCGGTTTTATAATAACCTTTCCGAATGGTTTGACCGGTTTTACCGGCGCAAACTGTCCGGTGGTGTTTCGATTGAACTTTCTGTCATAATCTATCACCTCCAATTCCTAGACTACCCGAAAGCAAACACGATTGTCAAAGGTTTTTTCAAAAAAAAAGTAATGCTCCAAGAAAAGTTAAAGAAAGATTTATTGCCGACGCACGCGCAAGCGAATTAAACTTCGGAGTGATGCGCCTGTCTGTCATTCGGAATAAGTGAAAAGTGAGAGGTGATAGGTGGTTTTAACCTCTCACTTATCACTTTTCACTTATTCCGAATGTAATCGCTTTTATTTCTTAATTTAATTTTCAACTGAGCAACTTCTTATCAATTTTCAATATCGAAAAAAAACAATCCCCATTCAAGACCAAAGACCTAAACAATTACAATTTTTCAGCGAAATCTACGGGCGCGTTTTCAAACATATTGATTCAAGCCTTCAAATCGGAGGTTTCCAGTTTTTCGGCAAATTCTCTTGTCATTTCATTCATCACACTAAAATTCGCCGAGGCTTTGTTGTTGGATTCAGCCGCTACGCAGACGGTCAAATTTTGAACGCCATTCTTCAAAAGCCTCGGCAATGCCGGGATTTGTTGGCTCCAACTCCGAAACTTTTTCGCGGACGGCATTGTAAATTTTTTGCTGATGCAGATAAAGAACAACAAGCGGCGCGGTGATTTCGGCGAGATAGATTAAAAATGTAATAAACCAACCGCCGAATGAGAAAAAGACGAAATTTACGACTATCGTCAAAAACAACACCGCGAAGAGTAGCAAAACGAGCGTCGCAAATTCCCGCGTCCATAAATCCTCTTTCGTTTGACGGTAAATACCGTTGATCGTTCCTTTGTGTTTTTGAAAATTGTCCGACATAAAAAAAGACGGGCTCTGAAAGCCTCGTCTAATGATAATTGATTTTACAAATTTGCGCTTATTTTCGGATCACGCGGATAATTTCGCCCGGTGCGCTTTCCGTTCCCCGTGAATCAACGGCGCGGA
>JANPDZ010000499.1:0-6500 GCA_031431735.1 Acidobacteriota bacterium
GGTGGCGATCAAGGTCAAAGCCCAAGAAATGAAGATGACAGTTTATCAATTGAGGAACGGATTATTTGCGGATTATCTAAAATCACAACTGAAAAATCCAACGATTCCAGCGTTGCAATTTTAGTTAAGCGAAAGTCCTAAAAAGAAAAAGCGGAAGCAGAAGGTTGTAAGATAAAAGATTATGCTTGCACATTTCTTGTTTCAATCATTGGAGAAAGCTCTGCCTGTTTTGCTCAAATTGGGGACGGAGCAATAATCGTAAAGAATGAAAAAGGTAATTATTCGTTTGTATTTTTTCCACAACAAGGTGAGTATGCCAACGAAACATTTTTTGTTACTGATAAAGATGCAACCAATGTTTTAGAATTTGTATATCTTGAAAAAGTAATTGACGAAATCGCTTTATTTACAGATGGAATTCAGTATCTTGTCATAAACTTTGAAACCCTTGCCACTAATCAAGAGTTTTTCTTTCAATTGTTTCAATGGTTAATTGATATTAAAGACCGAAACATCGGTAATTTAAGTCTTGAATCATATTTAAACTCACCAAAAGTAAATGAAAAAACTGATGATGATAAGACGTTAGTTCTAGCTTTAAGGGACAATAATTTGAAACAAATTGTCTGAATCATCTATGTCATTTCTTGATAAATTATGCCACCACAAGCACTTTACACAAGTTCAGACATATCTTATCGGCTAGGCGAACGAAAGGCAGGCGGCGGCGAAGGTGAAATTTATTTCGTTCAAAATCATCCAGAGTATTTAATCAAAATCTATAAAGAAGAAAAACTACAAGGGAAAGAAGAAAAAATCAGAGAAATGATACCGCTCTGTCCTAATTCATTCAAAAACTTTGCTGCGCCACCTCTTGAAAGTTTATATAACAGCAGAGGAAAGTTTGTTGGATTTCTAATGAATTTAGTTGATGGTGAAAGAATTCATGATCTTTACTGGATGAAAGAACGGCAAAATAAGTTTCCAAATGCTAGGTGGAACTTTTTAATTCGAGTTGCGCTAAATTTGTTTAGAGCCGCTAATTCTTTGCATAAGGAAGGGTTTATAATTGGCGATATAAATGAAAGTAATATTCTTGTGTCAACTACTGATGCGACGATAAAATTAGTTGACTTTGACAGTTTGCAGTTCAAATCTCGTCAAGGCAGTATTTTTATTGTGAAGTCAGAAGACCTGAATATACACCGCCCGAACTCCAAGATATTGACGGAGAAGTTTGGCGTGTCCCCAATCAGGATTATTTCGGACTATCTGTCTTGGCATTTCAACTATTATTTCTTAGTTGGCATCCTTTTTGGGGAAGACCAGTAACCAAACAAACACTTAAACTCAAGGGAATTGAAGAATCTATCAAAGGACATCGGTTTGCCTTTGGAATTGACTCAGAAACTCGCGGTTGGTTACCACCACAGGACATACCGAAATTAGAAGAAGTTTCTTATCCGGTTCAAGAATTATTTCGCCGAGCATTTTTACAAGTTGTAAATCGTCCAACTGCCATGGAATGGATTGATGGTTTAGAACATCTTGAAAATAATCTTAAAAAATGTGAAGAAAACAACGGACATTTTTATCCAAATTCTATTTCCAAATGTCCTTGGTGTCGTATTGAAGAGGAATCAAATTTTCAAGTCATCCATTTTGACCCAATTTCTTTTGATACAAACTTCAACCTTGATGCAGTCTGGAGGGAAATTTGCTCAGTAAATCTACCGTCTGAACAAATAGCTTTACCTGAAAAGCTATATTACGAGCTACAAGGCACGGAAAAACTTAAAGCCCAAATAAATCGCTATATTGTTATGAAAATTGGGCTTTGCACCGCCATTTTCATAATTCATTTCGGACTTCTATTTTTAATTGCAAAAGCAGAGATTGGATGCGCTGTAGTTTTAACTTTGGTTTTATCGTTCATTACGGGTTCAATTATTTTCGCCATTTTAGATTCCAGCAATCTTTTTCCAAAAGCATTATCCGACGAAAAGAAAAAACTGCAACAGCAAAATAAACAGTTACTCGAAGATTACGAAAGGCTAAATACAAAGCAAAGTTTCAACATAAAATTTCGAGAACTTGAGAATAAGAAAAATGACTATGATAATTTAGGGACTTTTCGTGCTGTAAGATTGCAAGAATTGGAAAAACAAGCCAGAGAAAGACAAGAACTAGAATTTTTGTCTAAGTTTCGAATTTCAAACGCTTCAATTCTACTTATTGGATATTCGCGAACCTTGACTTTAAGATCTTTCGGAATTGAAACAGCCGCAGACCTTACGCTTAGAAAAATTTATGATGTTCCCGGATTTGGATTCTCACTCGCTTATAATTTGATGGATTGGAAAAAATCAAAGCAAAACCAATTTGTTTTTAATCCTAATCAAGCAATAACCGAAGCAGATAAAATTGCGGTTGAAAGAGAAGTTTATCGGCGGAAAGTGTCTTTAGAGAGAGAGTTGAATCGAGGGAAAAATCTGCTCAAAAATACATTAAAAAGTGCAAAGTTAGCAGAAGAACAAATTTATGAACAGACAAAGTTAAATTTGCAGAATTTGATTGCTAATGAATATAAATTTGCACCGACGATTAGTCGTTTAGTTGCCACAATAGGCGTCATCTATTTGGTTCTTTCAACAATTGCTATGATTGCGTTTATTGTGGCAAATCAACCAGAAAAAGCAACAATTTCAAATCAGAAAACGAATTCGGCAAATTTATTGACTAATACAACAAAAGTTACTCCTGAACCGACTCAATCGCTGATGCTTGCTAATGCTAATGCTAACACTAATTCTAATGTGAATTTAGTAGAATCAGATGATGTTATTTTGCTTACAAAAAAGGTATTGCTCAAACACGAGTGGGAAAATTCAAGGAAGCAGTAGAATTTTATGAAGAAGCTATTTCCTTGAATCCAAAATATGCTCAAGCGTATCACGAATTGGGTTATGTGCTTTTGAAGTTAGGTAAATTTAGAGAATCAATTGAAGCATCAAATAAATCAATTGCTTTAAAACCCAAAAATCCTGAAACTTACAAGAATTTGGCAAACGCCTATCAATCTCTAAATGATTTGGAAAAAGCCTGTGAAAACTTTGGCAAAGTGAAGGATTTAATGCCAAATAATTTTCAAGCCGTTAGCAATTTGAGTAAGTGTTTTGTGCAACAAGGTAATAATGATGATGCAATTAAATCGTATAAAGAAGCGATAAAGATTAGTCCGAAAAATGCAAACGCACACTACGAACTTGGAAAATTGTATAACAGTTTGGGAAGGGCAGAAGAAGCTATGGATGAATATACAGAACTTCTCAAACTTAATCCTTCTCTTGCAAAAAAACTCGCTGAAGAAATGGATTTGAATCAGTAAAGATTTATTCGATATTTTTCAACCAATCAATCAAAAGTCCAATATTTTTTGAGGCGGGTTGGATTTTTCGTTAATTATATATTCCGGTTTGTATTGATTGTTTTTATTGTGATTTTTAATGAATTCTTTTTCTTCCAGTCTGTTAAAAATTGTTCTGACTTTCCTTTTATAATTTTGATAGTCTTTCTCATCTGTCACGGTAATATTCTTCTTAAAATATAAATAGGCGGAAATTGAATATGCCGTTACGGTTTTGGTTTTGCTAAAGTGATTATGCAAATAAATTGTATTTAATACTTCCTTATAATCATTTGAAAGAAGATCATAATGGCTTCCGAAAATATCAAATAAATCTTGGCTGAAATCTGTTTTTGAAAGTGTTCTGTCAACCAAGAAAATCGGATAAATTGCCGGACTTGAGTGGTGTTTAAAAATCAAACCTTTTTCTTCCAAATCAGAAATTACGGCAAAGTGATTATTATCTGCCGTTAAAAGAATTGTGTATCTTTCTTGTTTGTTTAATTTTTCGGTTTTATATAGATAGGTTAAGACTATTTTTTCTTCATCGGTAAGTTCTCGCCTATTTAACTTTTTATAAATGAAGCCTGAAAAACCGTCCAGCCAAAGTTTTGCTTCTTCGTCGTAAACTTTACCTTTTGGAACAATCAGACTGACATCGTTTTCACTATGAAAAAGATAATATGGAACATTAATTTCATTATCTAAACAGGCATTTGTCAGCGAAGCCATTCCTAGCCCGCGACCTTCCCACTTATCAAAAACCTTCAAAATATCGGCAAGTTTCGGATTTATGGCTTTTGCAATTGGGATTATCCGCCGTATTTTATTGCTATCATCATCAATGAAAATTTTCTGTTCCTGACGGAAACTTCCCGGATTTCTGACTTCAATACTTTGGTTCGGTTCGATGATTATGTTGACAAATTTGTTCACGCCATAATCACGATGAGCCAGCGCATTGTTTATAATTTCACGGATAAGTTGTTCGGGATATTCAGGTAATTCCTGTCCGCCTTTCTCGTAGCTGACTCCAATTTGAATGTTATTGATAACAAAACTGAAAGAACTCTCCATCAATGGAATAATATTGTCTTTAAGAACCCTTTTACTTTGAGCAACTTGAAGTTTTGAATCAACAAAACAATCTACCTGACAACGCCCCTCAATAAAATCATAAATATGATTTCCACAAACCAACATCCCAAGCAATGTAGGTAAATTATCCCTGACAAAACTCTTTCGTGTGAGAAATGACAAAGCGGAATTTACATCCGCTTTGAGGCTTTCTATTTTTACATCCCGGTTTAAGAGAATCAGATAATTATTTAATTTATCTACATCCAAATCTTCAATTTTCGCTTGATTTACAATCGTTAATTCACGAGCTGTTTGTATTTCTTCTTTACGATCCCTTTGTGCAAGTATGGAATTGTCACTTATTTTATGGTCGCCGGTTAATTTTCTTTCATAAGCCGTTCTGTCATAAAAAACAAACTTTTCATCTTCCGGTAGATTTTCAATGTAAATGACACAAACTCTTTTATCTATCAGATCGTGAATTTCAAAAGCCGGAAAATAATTTTTTAAGTCGAGTTTATTACCATTTTCATCAGTAAATTTCGTAGTTAATTCCTTTATCTTACCTTCATTGTTATCATCAAATCCGGTTAGTTTGTATTTATTGGATTTCTCATTTACTCCGACAATAATTAGTCCGCCGTCAGTATTTAAAAAAGCACAGGTTGAGATATAAAGTTCTTTCCACTTATCACCGGTAGACAAATCTTTTAGTTCAATTCTTTCTGTTTCGACAGATTTGAAAGTGTCATTTGTCAATGACGTTTCAATCTGTTTCAGAATTTTCTCAACCGTTTTCATAAAGACATTTTATCACTACTTTTACATTTAACAGTTTTTGCCAATCGTTTCCACAAAAATTCTACTGGTTCAACCAATCAATCAAAATCGCTTCCTGTTTGTGCAGAGCATTTTCCGCTTTCGCATCTTTTGCTTTCGTCATTGGGAATTTGAAGAAAACGCCGACTTCTTCCAAAACGCCTTTTTCCCCTCGCTGTTTAGCTAAGTCCAGACATCTTGCGATTTCAATTGCCAAAGGCGCGGCAAGGATCGAATCTTTGCAGAGGAAATTTACTTTCAGCTGCATCGGTTGTCCGAGGAAACCGGTCAGATCAATGTTGTCCCACGCTTCTTTGTTGTCACCGCGTGGGCGGTAATAGCGGATGTCAACGATGTGATCTTCGACCGGGTAGCCTAAGATGTCTTCGAGCAGCGAACTCTTTGTTTTCACTTTTGAGGCTAAGGATTCGGCGTTTGAAAGCGCAAGCCCGTCGCGGTTGCCTAAGATGTTGGTCGAATACCAGCCTTCAACTTTCAGAGCGCGGGTTTTGAACGCCGGCGCGAGAACGCTTTTGATCATCGTCTGTCCGGTTTTGCCGTCTTTTCCGGCGATCGGCACGCCTTGTGTTTCAGCGAATTCGATGAGCGCGGGAATGTCGGCGGAAACCGACGGCGTGAAGTTTCCGTACGGTACATTTTCCGCGATCGCGGCGTAAGCGTAAAGCATCGCAGGGCTTATTTCTCTTGCGTTGTCGTCCAGAGCCTTTTCAAAATCGGCGATCGAATTAAAGATCTCGTTGCCGGTCTCGGCGAGCTTTTCGGTTGAGGCGAGATTTATCACAACGACTGCATCGCAGGTCTTTTTGAATGATTGCAAATCTTTTTTGATCTTTTCGATCGTTTCGCGGTGCGAGTCTTCCCGGGCAAATTGATTTTCGCCTTCGATATTTGCGAGAAATTCAATATTTCCAACCGCCCGCCACGGTTTGATTTGCCGCAGTTCTTCTTCGACGGCGACGAATTGTTGATGCGTCAAAACGTCGTGCGTCGAAGCTGCTTTGGCGAGATGTTCGCCGAATAGATCCCAACCGCCGAAGATGATATTTTCATAATTCGTCAAATTTCGCGTTAATTCAGCGTCCAAACCGGCGAGCGGCAAGCCTTCAGTGCCGATCTTGCCTTTTTTGAGAAGTTCGATCCCGGCGACGATGGTTGTGCCGACCGCGCCGCCGAT
>JANPDZ010000500.1:0-8031 GCA_031431735.1 Acidobacteriota bacterium
TGTTTGGTGGGTGATGGGACCAAACGGTTCCGTGCAAGCCTCGTTCGGTTGGGGGTTGACGGGCGATGTTGCTGTGCCCGGCGATTATGACGGCGACGGCAAAACCGACTTATCGGTCTATAGTCCGGCAACTTCGGAATCCTCGGCAGTTTGGTGGATCATGAAATCTTCAACGCTGGATACTTCCTATTATTCGGTTCCATTCGGCGCGGTTGGCGATGTTCCGGCGGCGGCGGATTTTGACGGCGACGGCAAGACCGACATTGCCATCTACCGCGCCGGAGTCTGGTATATCCAACAGAGTTCAGACGGTGCGGTCAGCTATCCGCAATTCGGACTCGGAACCGATCTTCCGACCCCGAAAGACTTTGACGGCGACGGGCGTGCCGATCTGGCAGTCTGGCGCGAAACGAATACGACATTTTATTCTTCAAACAGCAGTAACGGACAATTGCAGACGGTCAATCTGAACACCACAAGTAGCAAACCCGTTCCGGCAGATTACGACGGCGACGGGAAAGCCGATTACGCGATCCGCAACTCAAATAATTGGATAATTCGCAACAGTTCAAACAATCAAACTCAAACCATTGCGTGGCAACAATCAGGCGATACTGAAGTCCAGAATGATTATGACGGCGACGGCAAAGTTGACATCGCAGTCTGGCGAGATTCAAACGGAACTTGGTTCATCAGACAAAGTTCAAGAGTCGGACAGACGGACGAACTGAGACAAGTGCAATGGGGAATGACGGGCGATAAACCTGTTCCCGCTTTTTACAGACGGTAAAAGTGTATTTAACGATCAATTGCAGAGAGTGATTTAATTTTTGGAAAGTTACTGGTTTATTAAATCCCCAATGGGAAGAGTTGAGAAATTGTTATGCGAAACAAAGTGATTTTGAAGAGTAAAAAGTTTTTACAAGTGATTTTTGTCATATTTTTACTGGCTATTGCCGGTTATTCACAAGGCGAGGTTAAAAATAGCGGCGGCGGCGGAGCTGATAAAAATTTGAAGTCAACCGGGCGGGTTAACCCTTTGACTTTTGCAATGGAGTTCTCCCTTCCTTTAGCATCTTATCCGGGAAGAGGCGGAAACTCTGTGCCGGTCGTCATAAATTACTCGTCAAAATTGTGGCAGCTCGAACACACCGGAAATTGGTCAATGACGCAATCGCCGACAAATGCAAATCGACTCTACTATTCCGACACCAGACCGAAATTTGCCGAATGGAGTACATCCGGCTGGACGAGCAGTCTGATGCCGCCGAGAATTGAAATAAAAGAGGAGTTTTATGATGAAGAAGGAGAACCCTGGTCGTTTCAAAACTCTGTTGACCTTGCGTTGATTGAAAATAATCAGTCACAAACAAATCTTCTTCCACCAGGCTGTTTCTATTCAGGTGGCTCAGTAAGCGTTACTTGGGTTGGTCCAGACGGTCATTCATATACTTATATCTCGCGCGATTATTATTGTATTGATGGAGGCTCGGGACATACAACCTGGGATGATCCTGATCCAACGAATGGTCCGGGCGGCGGAAACCCGACAAATCAACCTCAAGTAAAGAATATAAAATACATCAAGAGAGTTCACGTTTATATGCCGGACGGCTCATCTCAAGAATTTCGGAAGGACGATTCGGTTTATCCGTATTGCACGACTGCTCTGGATTCAAGTTATTGTAACGGAGCACCAACTCCAACGGATCTGGCAGGTGATTTTATTTCGACCGATGGTTCAAGAATGAGGTTGACGATCGGTAATTCCGCGCAATCGGAAAGTTCATATCTTTATCTGCCTGACGGCAGCAAATATACTTTTCCGACCAACAGGATGCGGGGACGCGATTGGTATGCCGCAGAATACAAAGACATCAACGGCAACAAAACGCTTTATGAACAAACCGTTGCGTCCACCGGAAAGCTGGTCGGCGGAATCAAAGACACGCTGGAAAGACCAACGATTGCAGATCCTTTGCTTCAAAACAGACGTGTCGTCCAGGAGACGCTTATTCAGGAATATCACGCTCTGGGAATGGGCGGCAATACG
Organism: Acidobacteriota bacterium; assembly: GCA_031431735.1. GTDB lineage: Bacteria > Acidobacteriota > Blastocatellia > Pyrinomonadales > Pyrinomonadaceae > JAFDVJ01. The sequence continues at coordinate 2,054 of JANPDZ010000500.1, forward strand.
ACACAGGATTATACTCTGAAGTGGGAAAAGCTGGAGAATGTATTGGATGATCCGGTAAATCACCCGATCAGTTATACCGGGCAAAGCGTATGTTTCATCGGCGGACAGAATACGATGAAAACTCATAACGACGGCTCACAGAACGATGACCCGAATACGCCGGACGATGATGACGGTCCGATATTATTTAACAGTGAGTTTCAAACCAGGGTTTGCTCTTCGGGGATCAATGGTCGCAAATTCAATCCCAATGTATTAGCGTCAATCATATATCCGGACGGTACGAGTTATGGCTTTAAGTATAACCAGTATGGAGAAATCACCGAGATAAGTTATCCGACCGGCGGGTATGAAAAATTCGAGTATGGCAAAATCACTCCCGTCGGGGCGGAGCCTTCGGTTGTCTATGGACAGACTAATCGCGGTGTCAAAAAGCATTGGGTTTATAACGACGACGGGACGTTGGAAGGTTATCGCGTCTTTGAGCAATCCGGTACCAGCGGGCAGTCGGGAACTGATTATGCAGTTACGACGACGGATCGTGACGGTTCGAAATCAGTCAGATACCTTTACCGCCCAGGCAGTGAAGAGCTTTTCGGCTTTTCCGATCCGAGGAACGGGATGCCCTATGACGAGCAAACCTTTGATGCCAACGGACAACTGCGCCAGCGCAAATTGACTAAATGGGGGTATTCGGGTCCTCTCCAGGGCGGCGCGGCAGAAGCAAAACGAGATTCACGCCCCGAAAAGGAAATATCAATCATGATTGACGGCGGACAGGCGATCGCGACGATGTCGGAAACAACCTACGAGAACCCGACTTCGAATCAAGCTGCGTCAGACCCGTTATATTTCGCGCATCTCAATGCAATCAGATCGAAATCGTATCACTATCAGGTAATTTCAACGAATCTTGCCGCAACCGGTACTTTCGACCAGGTAGCCGCTTATTTTGTCAATGCAGCGCCGTCCGTTGTCAGCGAAACGGATTATTTATACGGTAGCGAGGGGGATACTTATAAAGCGAGAGGAATCATCGGACTTGTAAAAACGACCAAAGCATTGCATCCGCAAACGAGTGAAGTGTTGAATAAAAGCGAAGTCAAGTATGACGAGCAGGGACAATATTATTCAATGGAAACCGGCGGAACAACGGTCGGATATGAGGAGCCGACCGGAACAAACCCGCAACTGCGCGGGAATGTTACTACCGCCAGAACGTGGGTCAAAGAAACCGATACCTGGCTCGAAGCGCATACGCAGTCCGATAAATTCGGCAACCTTAGAAAGGTTTGGGATATTACAGGTGACCCGAACCGCTTTACCGAAACCTTTTATACGGGCGGGAATTATGACTATAAATATGCTTATCCGGTAAAAGTTGTCACGCCGGCACCCGCCGCACAGGGCAGCCCGAACGGCACCGATCAAACGTCGAAAGCGGAAATGTCATACGATTTCACGACCGGACTTCCGCTGGAAGTCAAGAACGATTTCAATCAGGTGACTAAAACCGAATACGACAATTTTCTCAGACCGATAAGAGTTCTTCCGAATGTTGTTAATAATGTACCAACAAGCCCGATCACAGAAACCGAATACGGCGTACCCTACAATGGAAAACTGAATAGTGGACAAAGGTTTGTCAAAGTCAAAGGGCAGATCGACACAACGAATTGGGGCGAAGCGATCAGCTGGTTTGACGGGCTTGGAAGAAGCGTTAAAACACAAACAAAAGATTCCCAGGGCGATGTCGTTACTGAATCGAAATATGACCAGATGGGCAGACCCTACTTGGTAACGAACCCGTATCGTGTGGGCGATACTAATATCTATTGGCACTTGACCGAATTCGACGAACTCGGTAGAGCAAAACAATCGCGCGAGCCTGTACTAAACCAAAATCCGGGTAATCCATCCGGAAGCATTCTTGGAACAACCGAATACGGCATTTCGACCGCTGCCAATTATGTCGGAACTTTTGTGATGACGACGGATGCGGCAGGCAAGAAAAGCCGGGCGATAACCAACGGTTTGGGGCAACTTATCAGAGTTGATGAGCCGGATTACACGGGCGGACTGACACCGCTTCCGCAATCAACGCCGAATCCAAGCCCGACTCCGATACCTTCGGGAACGCCTGAAATTCCGCCGCCCGGATGCACGGCGGAATGTTTGACCAACACGGAATATCCTTCAAACGCAACCGTCTATCGCTACAATGAGCAGGGCAAAATGGTCGAGGTCATACAGGGCGATCAGCATCGTTATTTCAAATACGATTCGCTTGGGCGATTGATTCGCGTCCGCCAACCCGAACAGGAAATCAACGGAAGTCTGGATTTAGCCGATAATTACAACACATCGGGACAATGGACGGCACGATTTGTTTATGACTTGCTCGGCAATGTAATAAGCGCGACAGATGCGAATGGAACGGTTATCACAAACATATATGACAAAGCGAACCGGGTTATCACCAAAACCTATTCCAATGAACCAAACGGGCAAACGACACCGGCGGTCGAATATTTCTATGACGGAACAGGTTTAGCCCAAGCACCGCCGACCACCAACAATTATGCCAAAGGCAAACTGACGAAAGTGACGAGTTCGGTTTCGGAAACGCGTTACACTTTGTTTGATAACTTGGGCAGATTGACACAGATGGAACAGCGGACACCCGTCAGCGGCGAAACGCTTGCTAATGCCACGCCGCGAATTTCGAGTTATCAATACAACTTTGCGGGTGCGCTTGTAAAAGAAACCTATCCGTCACTTCGTGAAGTGAATAATGAGTTTGAAGCGGACGGCGATCTTGCACGGATTTACGGGAAAGCCAATCCAAGCGCGATTGAGCGAACTTACGCCAATGGATTCAGCTATACGGCGGACGGCAAGATTCAACGCTTGAAACTCGGCAATAATCGCTGGGAAAGTGCGAAATTCAACGATAGATTGCAAGTGACGGAATTGGCTCTCGGCACATCGGACGGCGACGGAAGTTTGTGGAAACTTAAATACGATTACGGCGAACTAAACACAGACGGAAGCGTTAATACTGCCAAGAACACAGGCAACATCGCTAAACAAACCTTGAGTTTCAACGGCTTAACAAATCCGCTGGTTCAGACCTTCAAATACGATTCGCTCTACCGCCTGACCGAAGCGCGGGAAACGAACGGCACTGGAACGAGTGCGCTGCAGACGTGGAAAGAGAATTTCGGCTACGACCGCTACGGCAACAGGCTATCGCACGATAAGTTCGTCGGCACAACTCAACTGACTTTAGACAATAAAACTAACCCGACGATTGACCCGAATAACAACCGATTCAATTCGGGACAAGGCTACGTTTACGATAAAAACGGCAACATCATTCAAGACGTTGGCGATCAAGATGCGGTCAGAACCTTTGTTTTCAACGGTGATAATAAACAAAGATTCGTCGTTCAAGCGGGCAAAAATGTCGGCGAATATTTTTATGACGGCGAAGGTCATCGCGTCAAGAAGATCGTCTATGACACAAACGGCACCACCGTCAAGGAAGAAACCATCTTTGTCTATTCATCAGGCAAACTGATTGAAGAATATTCAACCAAAGCACCACCTCAGAATCCAACGACCAGCTACACGGCAACCGACCAACTCGGAAGCCCAAGAGTCATTACCGACAGCAATGGCAATGTCGTCTCACGTCGAGATTTTATGCCGTTCGGTGAAGAAATTACCAATAACATCGGCGAACGAGCGGCGGCAAGTTTGAAATATGGCGTGGCTGACGGTATTCGGCAGAAGTTTACGGGCTATCAAAAGGATGATGAAACCGGATTAGACTTTGCTGAAGCGCGGATGTATGAGAATCGGCACGGCAGATTCACGGCGGTTGATCCGCTTTTAGCGAGCGGCAAATCGGCTAATCCACAGACATTCAATCGTTATGTTTATGTATTGAATAATCCACTTAGATTTATTGATCCATCAGGAATGCAGGTTGCAACTCATAAGGGTGACGTTTGGGTAAGTCCTGACGGTAAAACTTTTAATACATACCAAAAAGAGAAAAATTGGGCTATTTATAAAGGACCAACTACAGTATTTGTTGGCAATGGTAGTTATTGGTGGGAAGTTAAACAAGGTGGTTGGAGGCGTTTAGGGAAATTTGAAGGTGCGCCAGTTGAAGTCAGAGATGAAGCTTTACCAGAATTGATTGAAATGCCTGACAGCAAACCACAACTTGAGAATGCCATTCCAAATCAAGGAATTGAATTTCTTCCGGGTAATAATTTATCTACAACCGATCAGGAATCTATAGCAGATACTACTACCAGTATGTTATCGTCGCCACAATGTCGGCAAAGTTTTCTGGATGGCGGTTTGCGGAATCCATTTTCACAAAAAGTATATTTTGGTACTGTAAGTCAGCTAACGGATGGCTCTCCAGCAAAGTCATTAGGCTTAACTGAATACGGTCGGGATAATGCAGAGGGAGCTTATAGAACCAATTTTGGCAATTTAAATGCGGTAACTCAATCTAATAATCGTGTATGGCTTAATGAACCAGATGCTGTGCCCCGAACAATAGATGATAATCCAAGGATTTTTATAGATCAAGGGAATTATTTTGGAGAAAGATATTTTCTTTATTCTTGGAGAGGAATATGGTCATCACGAACGAATACATCACACGAATTCCAACATGGCTCTGGAAAACCAGGAATACCAGGTTGGTTTGGTCATGATTTAAGATATTTTAATCCAACTCATAATCGAATAATTGATGCTTGTAGCCAATAATTGAAGGAGATTAAAAATGAAAAGCCAATCTAGAAACTTTAAATTGAGCCAAACAATAATATGGTTAAGAAAAAGATATTTACGCTTCGCGTTAATCGGGTTATTTCTTGAGCTTTTAGGTGTTATTCCTTTCTTGATTGATGAAGCCCAACGTCGAAGTCGTTCGGAATACAGTTTTGACTGCATACTTTGCTTTATAATTTTATTTTCTTTAATCTCCTTAATTATTGGAGGCTTTTTATCAATTTGGAAGCTAAGTTTTATCAGGGTTTTATCAATTTTGTTAATTTTCTTGGCATTGATAGGCAATATACTCTTTATTATTGAAGCAACATCTTTAAAGTGGAGAACAAAACCTTATGGAAACGAAGTGATTATTCTTTACAACGATTATTGGAACAGGTTTTTAATACTTGAATGTGTTCTCATATTTGCTTCAATCTCAATGGCATTTGCAGTTATTGTTGGTGTAGCTAATATTTTAAAAAAGCCTAAAATAGACTAAGCACTTTTACTATGCGAAAGACAAGCTGACAAAGGTGACAAGCTCGATTTCGGAAACTCGTTACACGCAGTTTAATTATCTGGGCAGACTTCTTCAGATGGAACAGCGGACGCTGGTGGCTAATGAAACGCTTGCCAATGCAACGCCGCAAGTATTGAGTTACAAATACGATTTTGGCGGCAGATTAGTCGAGGAAACTTATCCGTCGGGCAGAACCGTGAGCAACGAATTTGAAGCGGACGGCGATCTATCAAGGATTTACGGGAAAGCCAATTCAAACTCTACGGAGCGAACCTACGCCAATGGTTTCAGCTACACACCGGACGGCAAGATTCAACGATTGAAGCTCGGCAATAATCGTTGGGAATCCGCCAAGTTCAACGATAGATTGCAAGTGACGGAACTTGCTTTGGGAACTTCCAACGGTGACGGAAGTCTGTGGAAATTAGGCTATGAATATGGCGAACTCTCTGCAAACGGCACAGTTGATACTTCAAAGAACACGGGCAACATCGCCAAGCAAACCTTGAGTTTCAACGGTTTAACCAATCCACTCGTCCAAACTTTCAAATACGACTCACTTTATCGGTTAACCGAAGCCAAAGAAACGAGCGGGACAGATCGAACCTGGGAGCAGCGGTTCGGGTATGACCGCTACGGCAATCGGACGGGATTG
>JANPDZ010000501.1:0-8676 GCA_031431735.1 Acidobacteriota bacterium
CCCGAGCGGTAGCGAGCGGGTAATACTTACCAAGTCGCTACCGCTCCTGGTTCTGACAAGCAGAATCAACCCGTCAATTCAACCTTGACTGAGCACTAGCGTCCGAAATCGTCCTGAAGGCGCACAATATCGTCTTCACCAAGATAATTTCCCTGCTGAACTTCGATAAAAACCAAGAGTTGATCGCCCGGATTTTCGACGCGATGCGCCGCGCCGTTTGGAATATCAATCGCTTCGCCCGCTTTTTTGATGATTTCTTCGCCATCGAGCGTCACTTTCGCCGTGCCCTTGACGACAAACCAATGTTCGGCACGTTGCGCGTGTTTTTGATAGCTCAGACGCTTGCCCGCCAAAACTTCGATGCGTTTGACCTTAAAACCCGCGCCTTCGTCCAAAACCGTGAAACTTCCCCACGGACGCTCGTCATATTTTGGCGAATTATCAACTTTTTTATTCATAATCACAAAATATGCGAATCAATGGTAGAAAAATTAGCGACCCCGTGAGCATCTTATTTGATTATTATCAATTATCCATAATCCAATATCCATTATTTCAGAAGTTATGAGCGGCTCAAAACAACTGAAGTTAGTTGATAATTGAGATTTGATAATTGATAAATCTTTTTCGCTTTCCTACTCTTGATTGGCATAAAACAATTATATTCGATAATTCAGATTTTTTCCGCTTTGTGCAATATGATTAATCCACACCAAGCAAAATATCTATCGTCAATTGGTCGAGCCGTTCGTATTTCAAACCTTTTGACGCAATTTCTGCGCGGTCAAATTCGGCGGCTAACAGACTGGCACAACCTTCCGCGCTGAATTTGCCGACTTGATTTTCCTTGTTTGTTTCTTCGATTTCCGCCAAGATTGATTGGATTTCTTCGTGATTATTCAATCTTTCAGCTTTATCTTTGAAAATTAAATACGTTCGCATACAGCCCTTGGCAAATTCCTTGACACCGTCGTAATCTTCCGTCCGGTAAGCGTGCGCGTCGAAATGGCGCATTCCTGTGTAGCCGACATCTTCAAGGAATTTGACGAGCCAGAAAGATTGTTTCGGACTCACCGAACCGAACCGCAGATCCTGATCGTAGCGTCCCGGATATTGGTCATTCAGATCAATATGAAACAATTTTCCGGCTTCCCAAGCCTGCGCGACGGCGTGCATCATGCTCAAACCCGGCATCTGTTCATGCGCGACTTCCGGGTTGACACCGACCATCGTCCGGTGATCAAGCGTTTCGATAAAAGCTAGATAAGCGGCGGTCGTCGGGAAATAAATATCGGCGCGCGGTTCGTTCGGTTTCGCTTCGAGCGCGAATTTGTAGCCGTAATTCTGCGAAATATTGTATTCGCAAAGATAGTTCAAACATTCACGAAAACGCTTAATCGCGTCCGTTGTTTTGCGGCAGGCATCGGTTTCGACACCTTCGCGTCCGCCCCACAGAACAAATGTTTCCGCGCCGAATTCCGCGCCAAGATCCATCGCTTGGCAAGTTTTCTGGACAGCGTAGGCACGAACCCGTGCGTCATTTGCGGTAAATGCACCGTCGCGAAAAACCGGTTCGTAAAAAAGATTGACGGTCGCCATCGGGACTTTTATTCCATTGTCGTCGCACGCTTTGTGAAAATCTTTGACGATTTGATCGCGTTCCGCCGCAGTTGCGTCAATCGGAACCAGATCGTTGTCGTGAAAATTGACGCCGTAAGCACCGACTTCGGCGAGCATTTCGACGATCTCAGGCGGCGAAAGTTTGCGGCGAACCTGTGTGCCGAACGGGTCAGCGCCGCGATTTCCGACCGTCCATAATCCGAATGTAAATTTATCTTCTGGTTTTGGTGTATATTTACCGTTGTTCATAGTTTAAATTTCCTTTTTTGCCTACGAAAAACACGAAAGAAACGAAAAAAACTTTTTTTAGGCTTTGTTTTAATTTTAGTGTATTTCGTGTGTTTCGTAGGCAAATTCTTCCTTTATTCCTTATCGCTAATAATTTTTATCGCCGGACGAAGTGCCGCATAAAGCAATTTATAGGCTTCGTAATTGCGATTTAACTTTTTAACCGAATCAGCGTTCGGCTCGATTTTTTCAGCGACGCGAATCGTTTTTTCGCACGCTTCGTCAACCGAACTCCACGCGCCCGCGCCGACTCCGGCAAGAATCGCCGCGCCAAACGCCGCGCCTTCGTCCATCTCTAAAATTTCGACCGCGTTTCCGTAAACATCGGCTTGAATCTGCCGCCAAAGCGGAGATTTCGCGCCGCCGCCGCCAAGCCGGATCTTTTCGATCGGTGCGCCGAGTTCCCCGAAAATCTCAAACGAATCGCGCAAGCTGAAAGCCACGCCTTCTAAAACAGCGCGTGTCAGATGTGCTTTTGTATGGCTTGCCGTCAAACCGATAAACGCCGCACGCGCCTGTGCGTCGAGATGCGGCGTGCGTTCGCCCATCAAATACGGCAGCCAGATCGCGCCGTCCGCGCCCGCCGAAATTTTTGCCGCTTCGTCTGCAAGCGCGTCATAACTTGCGCCTGCGCCGAAGTTTTCCCGAAACCATTTTAGCGAAAGTCCCGCGCCCTGCGTGACGCCCGTATTGTGCCAGCGTCCGGGAATCGCGTGGCAAAGCGTATGAATTCGCCCTTTCAAATCAATTTTCGGCGCGTCCGTGACGGCAAAGACAACACCCGAAGTTCCGATCGTCGCGCTCACCGTGCCGGCGTGTGTCACGCCCATTCCAATTGCGCCCGCCGCATTATCGCCCGCGCCGGCAACGATCAAAGTGCCTTCAAGCAAACCCGTTTCCTTTGCGCCGCCGGCAGAAACTTTGCCCGTAATTTCGATTGATTCAAAAATGCGCGGCAACAAATTTTCGTCAATTCCAAACGCCTCAAGCATTTCATTTGACCATTTTCGATTTTGGACATCGAACAACAACGTACCGGACGAATCTGCAACATCGCTCGCTTTATCACCCGAGAGTTTCAGACGGATATAATCTTTCGGCAGCAAAACTGTTTTCACCTTTGCCCAAATTTCAGGTTCGTTTTCACGTACCCAGAGCAATTTCGGCAAAGTAAAACCCGTAATTGCCGGATTGCAAACGAGTTCGATCAGTCTTTCCGCGCCAATTTTTTCGGTGATTTCCGCACATTGCTTTTCGGTGCGTTGGTCGCACCAGATCAAAGCCGGGCGCAACGGCCGATCCGCGTCATCAAGCAAAACCGAGCCGTGCATTTGCCCCGAAAAACTGACTGCGCCGATCTCTTCCGGCTTTGATCTCGTCAAAACTTCACGAATCGCCAAAACAACGGCGCGCCACCAATCATCGGGAGATTGTTCCGCCCAACCGATTTCGGGCGAAGCAAAGGGCGCGTGTTCGGCGGTTGCCGAGGCGATAACTTTTCCGTTTTCGTCAATCAAAACAGCGCGTGAACCGCCTGTTCCGACATCAATTCCGAGATAATTCATTTTTGTTAATCAGTTTGTAGTTCCGCATTTATGCGGTCTTAGTTTGCGTCGTCAGAACCGCGTGAACGCGGAACTACAAACTTTCTAATTTCCAACAACCTCGAGCGTTGCTTTCATCAAATCCACCGAATTGCCGCCGACCATAATTTGAAATGTTCCGGGTTCGACAACACGTTTCATTTCGCGGTTGTAAAACTGTAATTTCTGCGGCGTGATCGTGAACGTCACGGTTTTCGTTTGATTCGGTTCGATTGAAACTCTCGCGAAATCTTTCAATTCCTTGACCGGTCGCGTCACCGAGCTGACTTCATCGCGCAGATACATTTGCGCCACTTCGTCGCCGCGCACCTTGCCCGTGTTTGTAATATCAACCGTCACGGTCGTCTCTTCGTTTGTGCCGATCTTGGGTTTGGTGATCTTCAGGTTTGAATATTTAAAAGTCGTGTAGCTTAAACCGAAACCAAACGGGAAAAGCGGTTCGGTCGTCGAAAACAAATAACCGCGCCGCGCCGTCGGTTTGCGATTGTAATAGATCGGCAACTGACCGGCAGAACGCGGAAATGAAACGGTCAATTTTCCGCCCGGATTGTAATCGCCGAAAAGAACATCAGCGGCGGCAGTGCCGGTTTCTTCGCCGAGATAAAAACCTTCCAAAATTGCCGGCACGTTTTCGGCAACGTAATTAATCGCCAGCGGTCCCGAATTTATCATAAAGACAACGGTCGGTTTGCCGGTCGCCAAAATAGCTTTGACGAGATCGTTTTGGCGGCCGACAAGCTCCAATGAATCGCGGTCGCCGAGATGGTTTTCAGCCCAGCCTTCTTTGTTGGTGTCTTCGTTTCCGCCGATCACCAAAATTACGGCATCGGAATTTTTGGCGGTTTTAACGGCTTCGTCAATCAATTTTTGATCGCTCGCCGGATCGTTCAAAGTATTGGTATCGCCAAACCAATTGCCGCCTTCTTTCGTGATTTTTACGCCTTCTGCGTAATTCACTTTGACGGCATTGCCGACTTTGTTTTTGACGCCTTCGAGAATGCTGACCGTGCGCGGCGGATTCGGGTCGGTGTAACCGCCAAGATGCGCGCGATCGGCATTCGGACCGATCACGGCGACGGATTTCAATGCAGACTTATCAAGCGGCAGAGTATTTTTTTCGTTCTTCAAAAGAATGATCGAACGCCGCGCCGCTTCCGCCGCCAACGCTCTGTCTTCACTCGTATCGGTCATCTTCACGGCTTTTTCCGCGTCAACGTATGGATTTTCAAAAAGTCCGAGCTGGAATTTTTGATACAGAATTCGGGAAACCGCCTGATTGATCAGACTTTCTGGAATTTTTCCGGCTTTGACCTGTTCGACCAAAGTCTTATTCACGTCCGGGTCGGGCAGCTCGACATCGAGTCCGGCTTCGAGCGATTGTTTGGCAGCATCGGCTTTATCTATCGCAACTTTATGTCTGGCAAAGAGTTCGGTCATCGCGTAATAATCCGAAACGACCGTGCCTTGAAAACCCCATTCTTTCCGCAAAAGCGTGTCGAGCATCCAACGACTCGCGTGAACCGGAATGCCGTCAATTTCGTGATAAGCCGGCATGATACTGAAAAGATTCGCTTCTTTGACGGCCGCTTCAAACGGCACGAAATGCGTTTCACGAAGCAGGCGTTCCGATAAATTTACAGGTCCGATGTTCGTTCCGTTTTCGGGCTGTCCGTGTCCGGCAAAATGTTTTCCGGTCGCGATGACGTGTGTGTCGTCAATCGTCGGATTCGCGTAAGTCGCGTTTCCCTGAATCGCTTTGACCAAAGACACGATCATCCGCGAGGTCAGATACGGGTCTTCACCGTAGGTTTCTTCGGTGCGTCCCCAACGCGCTTCACGCGCCAGATCCATATTCGGTCCAAGCACGTGATGCGTTCCGCGAATGCGCGTCTGCCGCGCCGCGACCGTAAAAACACGCGAGATCAAATCGGTATCCCAGCTTGACGAGAGCGAAAGCGGAACCGGAAAAACCGTCGAACCGCCCGACATAGTGCCGTGCAGAATTTCGTCGTGAAAAACTGCCGGAATTCCTAAACGGGTATTTTCTTTAAGCCATTTTTGAGCGGCGTTGGCATATTCGGCCGAACCTTTCGGATCAAACAATTCGCGCTGACGGGCAAATTGTCCGATGCCGTTCGGCATTTTCTGTTTCGCCAGTTCGGCCGAAAATGTGCCGCCGAATGGCAATTGTTCCTTTTTAATTTTGCTGTTGTCGTTTGGTTTTCCCATCCAAACGCACATCATTTGCGCGGCTTTTTCGTCCAGAGTCATCCGCGAAAGAATATCTTTAACCCGTTCATCAATCGAAAGCTGCGGATCTTTGTAAGACAAGGTTGTTTCCGCGTTCGCCCTTAAAAATTGAGAAGCCGAAAATGCGACTGACAAAATTACCACCATCAGCAAAACTGTTCGCCAAAGCGGATTTATAAAACTTCGATTATTTTTTTGAAATATTTGTTTGTGTATTTTTCTTTTCATTTTTTTCCCTACGAATGACTTAAGCAACAGACCAAAAGTAATCAAGTATTTTGCTTCGTTCAGAGTCCAAACGCGGAACGCACTTTGATTGCCCGCCGCGCTTCGCTGGCGGGAACACGCTAAAGCGTGGACTCTGAACGAAGAACAAAATGTCGCAAAACTTATGCTCACTTACTTAATTCTTCAGCCTCGTTCATCATCACTTCTTCACGATTCAAACCGTCATACCAGAATTTTTTGAGAAAAACGGTCGTCGCCAACAAAATCAAAACGCTCGCTAAAATGCCCGTAAAACTTCTTAAGATTACATAAACCGGAATTGTCACGAGCGTCATTTGCCAGATAATTCCGACGCCGCAATTGGTCAGATCGCGCACCGCGCCGCGATTCGGCTCGATTGCGGCATCTTCTTCGCGGCACATTTCATAAACCGGTTGCCAAAATCCCCACGGGCGCACCTCGCGGTAAAATTTCTTCAGAGTTTCGGCTTCGACCGGTTTCGTCAACAAACTTCCGGCGAAACAGGCAATTGTTGAAAACAAGAGAATAAACGGAAACGCATAAAGCGGATTCCAGTTTGGAACGACGACCGGAACAAGCAAAGCGCAGACGATGCCCGTCAGCATTCCCCAGAAATAGCCGTAACCGTTGAGCCGCCACCAATACCATTTAAGAACATTCGCCGCCGTGTAACCGCCGAAAAGTCCGGAAACGATCCATTGCGTGATCGAATTTATCGAAGACAAAAAGAAACCGACGCTGATTCCGGCGATTAAAACCAAGATCGAAGCTGCGTAACCGGCGCGAACCAGCGTTTTATCGGCGGCGTTCGGATTTAAATAAGGTTTGTAAATATCGTTGACCAAGTAAGCCGCGCCCGCATTGACCGTTGCGCTAAAGGTTGACATAAAAGCGGAAAGCAACCCGGCGAGCAAAATCCCGACTAATCCGGCCGGCAGAAAATTATTGATAACGTATGGAAGCAATAATTCAAAATCAATATTGTCGCCCATTTTTTTGAATTCGGGCATCACAAACGCCAAACCGATCAAAGTGATTCCGGCAATCAGGATCCAGCGCGGCACAAGACAGATCGAAACTATCGCGCTCATAAAACTCGCTTCCTTCGGACTTCTTGCGGCTAAAATGCGCTGCATATCATAATTCGGCGCGGCGCCCGCCATACTGCTCAAAATTCCCTTGAAAACCATCACCATAAAAAAGAAACCGAACGCCGAAGCCATTCCTTCGCCGGCGATCCGATTGGTCATCGCCGGCAAAATCCCGTTCCAGTCAAGATCAAGATTCCAACCGAAAAAGATGTTCTGCCAACCGTTCGGCGTCAGCGAATTTATGGCTTCCGCGCTGACCGACGACATCGCGATCACGCCGATTAAAATGCTCGAAATTACCATCAAAATAAACTGCACAAAATCCGTCAGCACAACGCTCAACATTCCGCCCAAGACAACATAGGTCGCCGTAATTCCCATAATTATCACGGCATACGTATTCGGCGATAAATCCCAAGGCAAAAAGACTTTGCAGAATTTGCCCATTCCCTGAAAGTCGTAACTGATAAAGCCGATCACCGAAATTATCGCAAAAAGCAAAATCACGGCCTTGGCAAGTTCGCCGCCGAGATCCGAACCGAATCGCGTCGTAATCCATTCTGCGCCGGTTCGCGCTTTTGAACGACGCACCCATTTTGAAAGATAAACCGCGTCAAAAACCTGATTAAAGATTGGCCACAGCCACGGCAGAAAAACTCCTTTCAACCCGTAAGCGAAAAGAACATAGACAAGCCACATCGTGCCGGTGATGTCCCACATTGCCGAAGCATTTGAAACACCCAAAAGCCACCACGGCATTGACTTTTCGCCGAGAAAATAAGAATCGAGATTCTTCGCGGCGCGGCGCGTGACATAAATTCCGATCGCAATCATCGCCACGAAATAAATGACCAGAATAATAATGTCCAGAGTGCCTAAACGCATTCGGTTTTCCTCAACTTTCGAAATGTTGTAAAGCTTTCATTTAACGACTAACATTAGAGCAATTTTTACATTTTCTGGTATTTCGTCAAATGTTTGTAGTTCCGCCTTGAGGCGGTCTTAGAGTGTCGTCAACTCAAGTTTTGTAAATAATTAATTATCTGAATACTCAAACTAAAACCGCCTCAAGGCGGAACTACAAACGCTGGAAAGCTTAAAATTTGCTCTACTAAAAAGCATCAATCAGCGAACGAACTTTCAAATTACGACGAAATTCTTCGACGCTCATTTTTTGCTTGGTGCGAAACTCGATCTCGATGTTTCTGCCCGGAATCAGATTGAAATAGTTATCCGCGAAAAAGCCTTCGGTAAAGCCTGAAAGATAAACGGATTTTGCGAGTTTATCGGTCGAAAGCGCGATTTTGAACCCGTTTGCCGTCGGCGCGATTTCGGTTTTGATCGCGGGGCGCGAAATGCTCAATTCTTTGAACGGTTTGAAGAAATATTCATTCTGCGAAACGGTTTTGCCGCCGACCTTTAATTCGGCAATTAAAAACGCATTTTTGTCGTCTGCGCCGCCCAAGAATTCGCTCGTCTTTTGCGTAAAATACGATTTTCCTTTGAGCGGTTCGACCGTTATATCCATTTGTTTGGAACTCAAAGTTTTACCGTTCAAATCCATCAAAGTTAAA
>JANPDZ010000502.1:0-2464 GCA_031431735.1 Acidobacteriota bacterium
TACATTGTCCGAGAGGCTTCGCACCCCGTCGTTACCAACGACGCACGCTCTCGTAGGAAACTCTTGGAAGAACAAGAGGTAATGTCATAGTTAAGACTAAGCATTACAGCTATTTACGCGACTTCGTGTCGCACTGAGGTCTGGAAGGGCTACAGCTTGCGCCCGCTCAGGTCAATTTTCGATTTTGAAAAAAAACAATCCCCATTCAAGACCAAAGACCTAAACAATTACCATCAATTAGCGATTGTTTGAATTTCCGAATTAAACAAACTCTTCATTCTCTCAATCGCCGTGTGCAGATTTTCCATCGAGGTCGCGTAAGAGAGGCGCAAAAATCCGTCCGCGCCGAAGCCTTCGCCGTCAGTCGTGACGACTTGTGCTTCGGTCAGAAGATAATCGGCGACATCCGATGACGCGGCGAATTTTTCGCCCAAAAGACCGCGCACATCAACAAAAGCGTAAAACGCGCCTTCGGGCATCGCGCTTATGAAACCGTTTATTTTGTTGAGTTCGGGAATCAGCCAATCGCGCCTTCTTTTGTATTCCGCGAGCATTTCTTGAACTGCCGCCATTGATTCTTCGCGGCGTTCCATCGCGCGGGCGCAGGCGTATTGCACAAACGAAGTTGGATGCGTTGCCGAATGGCTTTGCAGTTTTATCATTGCCTGCGTCCATTCTTCGTTCGCGATTGTGTAGCCGATGCGCCAGCCGGTCATCGCGTAAGTTTTTGAAAAAGAACCCGCGACGCAGACAAACCTGCGCAATTCTTTCGGCAAAACGGCAGATGTGAAAACTTCTGACGGCGCATAAACAAAAAACAAATAGCATTCATCGGTCAGAACATAAACGCCGCGCTCGGCGCAGATTTCGATAATTTTACGCATTTCCGCAGGCGGAACGACGCGGCCTGACGGATTGCTCGGCGAATTGATGATCAAAAGTTTCGTGCGGTCGGTGATCGCGTTTTTGACCTGTTCCGCGCTCAAAATAAAATCCGTTTCTTCGGTTTCGATAAAAACAGGCGTTGCGCCCGTAAAATGGACGATTTCGGGAAATGTCACCCAATACGGTTTCGGGATCAGGCATTCATCGCCCGCGTTTAAAATTGTGCAAGCTGCGTTAAAAAGTGCCTGTTTTCCGCCGCACGCCGCCGCGATTTCCTTTGGCGAAACGTCGGCATCGAATTGCTCTTTATAAAATCCGGCGACCGCTTCGATAAATGGTTTCATTCCGGCGGCGGCGGTGTATTTCGTGATGTTTTTGTGCAAGCCTTCGATCGCCAGCTCCTTGATAAATTCGGGTGTCGGAAAATCGGGCTCGCCGAGGGTCAGATCAATCACGTCAAAACCTTGTTCGCGCAAATTGGCGGCGGCTTGCATCGCTTTGAACGTCGAAGACGTTTTCATACGGGCGGCAGCTTTGGAAACAGGAAACGGGTTTGTCATAAATTTATTTTAACGCAAAGACGCGAAGACGCTAAGACGCAAAGGAAGAAATCTTTTATTAAAACTTAGGAAAATGTAAAAAATAACTTGTAAAGATTTAATTGCCACCGGATTCAGTCCTTCGGAATAAGTGATAGGTGAAAAGTGAGAAGTGAGAGGTCAAAACCATCTCTCACCTCTCACCTATCACTTTTCACTTTTCACTTATTCCGAATGCCGGTCAACTCGTGTAATCCATAAAAGATTCAAAGTGTTATAAATTATTTTTTACACATTCCTTAGCGCCTTTGTGCCTTCGCGTCTTTGCGTTAATTTTTTAATTTCTCCCTCATCTTTTCTTCAACGAGCGCGGGAACCAGACCTTCGACCCGACCGCCGAGTGTGAAAACCTGTTTCATCAGATTTGACGAAACATACGAATATTCTTCAGCCGCCATCAGAAAAA
The DNA here is from genome assembly GCA_031431735.1 of Acidobacteriota bacterium. GTDB lineage: Bacteria > Acidobacteriota > Blastocatellia > Pyrinomonadales > Pyrinomonadaceae > JAFDVJ01. The sequence goes on from JANPDZ010000502.1 coordinate 1,891, forward strand.
CGGTTTCGATTTCGGGTTCGAGCCGCCGGTTCATGAGAGCCATCCGCAATTCGTATTCGTAATCGGAAACGGCGCGAATTCCGCGAACGATCGCCGTCGCGCCTTGTTTCCTGGCAAAATCGGCTGTCAATCCCGAAAAACTGTCAACAATTAATTCACAATTGCCGTTTTTTATCGAAGGCAAGATTTCACGAATCAAATCGCACCGCTCGTCAACGGAAAACATCGGTTTTTTGTCGGGATTATTCAGAACAGCGATGACGATCTCGTCAAAAAGCGGCAGACTGCGCTTGATAATATCGAGATGACCGTTCGTTAAAGGGTCGAATGAACCGGGAAAAATTGCACGACGCATTGTTTTTAAGTCCATAGTCTAGTGTCCAAAGTCTAAAGTCAAATATCCAAAACTGCAAACAAACTATGGACTTTGGACACTAGTGGTGCTGGGTGGAAATTTCCCAACATAGAGAATTTGTGTGATATTTCAATCGAACGATAGCAAAGCCATTTAATTATGGACATTTACAGTTCGTCTTTTGATAATTAAAAATGCGAGGTTATTTCCACCAAGCAC
>JANPDZ010000503.1:0-9474 GCA_031431735.1 Acidobacteriota bacterium
GATCGGGATTGACGATTATCAAGCGCGGATTCTCGTTTTTATCGCGATCAGCGTTATTTTGGCGACATCGCTCAATCTGATCAATGGGTTCACGGGACAATTTTCGATCGGACACGCCGGGTTTATGGCGGTCGGTGCGTATTCGTCCGCGTATTTCACCTTTACTTACGGCAAGGCGATCGAAGGCAGTTTGGGGTTTTTGGGCGACATTGTCTCATCAAGCATTGTTTTGTTAATGGCAATCCTGGTCGGCGCAGTTGTGGCGGCGATCGCGGGTTTGATCGTCGGAATTCCGAGCTTGCGTTTGAAAGGCGATTACCTTGCGATCGTCACGCTCGGATTCGCCGAGATCATTCGCATCGTGATTCAGAATATTGACGCGGTCGGCGGCGCAACCGGCTATGCGGTTCCGGGTTATGCAAATTTTCTTTGGATCGGGATTTTCACGGTTATTACGGTTGTTGTGATTCACAATATCATCAAATCCGACACGGGACGCGCACTCGTTTCGATCCGTGAAGATGAACTGGCGGCGGAAGCGATGGGCGTCAACGTCACGCGCTATAAAGTTATGTCGTTTGTAATCGGTTCGGCTTTTGCAGGGATTGCGGGTGTTCTCTTCGCGCACTACAATAAATTTCTGCATCCCAACGATTTTCAATTTATCAAATCATTTGAAATTATTATTATGATTGTCATCGGCGGAATGGGTTCGATGACGGGCGCGATTTTGGGTGCGATTATCGTGACCCTTTTGCCTGAACTTCTGCGTCAGCTTCCGGCCATTCAAGTCGGTAACAGCACGTTTCAATTCGCGGATTTGCGCCTCGTTATTTTCGCTCTGATTTTGATTCTGACGATGATTCTGCGTCCGCAAGGAATTTTGGGAACACGAGAGATCGGCGATTTTTTCAAACGATTCAGACGCGCCGATAAATCAGACGGAGGATTGAAATAATGGCAAACCCTTCGAACGGATACATTTTGCAAACCGAAAAGGCCGTCATTAAATTCGGCGGTTTGACGGCGGTCAAAGAACTCGATATGCAAGTCAGTCAAGGCGAGATTTACGGGCTTATCGGACCGAACGGCGCAGGGAAAACAACGGTTTTTAATCTTTTGACCGGCGTTTACGAACCGACTTCGGGCGACATTAACATTGCCGGAAAACGCATCAACGGCTTGCGTCCGTATCAGATCTCGCGGCTCGGCGTTTCGCGCACGTTTCAAAACATTCGCCTTTTTCCTTCGATGTCAGTTTTGGAAAACGTCGTCACGGCCTGCCATCGCCACGCCAAACAATCGCTGCTCGACGGAGTTTTTCGTCTGCCGCGCTATTACAAAGACGAAGCCGAACATCGTAAATTCGCCATCGAATTGCTCGAAATTTTCGGTCTTGCGAAATACAAGAACGAAGGCGGAACTTCGCTGCCTTACGGAAATCAACGGCGGCTCGAAATCGTTCGTGCGCTGGCAACCCGTCCGCAATTGCTTTTGTTAGACGAACCGGCGGCGGGAATGAATCCTTCGGAACAGGAAGATCTAATGCGGCTTATTCGGGAAATCCGCGACAGTTTCGGTTTGACGATTGTGCTGGTCGAACATAATATGCGCGTCGTGATGGGCGTTTGTGACCGCATTCAAGTGATTGATTACGGCAAATCAATCGCGCTCGGACTTCCCGCCGAAATTAAAAACGACCCGAAGGTTATTGAAGCCTATTTGGGAGATTAAAGGGATTTGCGATTTGCAATTTGCGATTTGCGATTGTCTGCTTATTAAGCAACTTTAGTTATTCTGAAAAATTTTGTTATCAAACTTTTCTATTTGAGATTGCTGACAAATCACAAAACCAATTGCAAATTGCAAATTGCAAATCGCAAATAAAAGTATGCTTACTTTAGAAAACGTATCAGTCAATTACGGCGCCATCGAAGCCTTAACTGACATTAACTTACAGGTCAATCAAGGCGAGGTCGTGACGCTGATCGGTGCCAACGGCGCGGGTAAAACGACGACGCTTCGCACAATTACGAGTCTGCTCGAACCGCGTGTCGGGCGCGTCATGTTTGAAGGCAAGGAAATCAGCGGAGTCGCTTCGCATAAGCTCGTGACAATGGGCATTGCGATGTCGCCCGAAGGCCGCGGAGTTTTTGCCAACCTTTCGGTGCGCGAAAATCTCGAAATGGGCGCGTATATCCGCAACGACAAAAAAGGCATCGCCGACGATATGGAAAAAGGTTTTGCGATGTTTCCGCGTCTCAAGGAACGCGAACAGCAAAAGGCGGGAACGCTGTCGGGCGGCGAACAGCAGATGCTCGCGATGGCGCGTGCGCTGATGTCGCGTCCGCGCCTACTTCTTTTGGACGAACCGTCGCTCGGTCTTGCGCCGATCGTCGTTCATACGATCTTTCAGGCGATTGACAATATCCGCGCTGAAGGCACGACCATCCTGCTCGTCGAACAAAACGCCAACGCCGCGCTCCATCATTCCGACCGCGCATATGTGATGGAAACAGGCAGAATCGTGATGGAAGGCGATTCACGAGAACTCGCCGCCGATCCGCGTGTCAAAGAAGCGTATTTGGGAGAATAAAAAAGTCCAAAGTCTAAAGTCCAAAGTCTGAGGTCAAATGCAGTTTTTGACTTTGGACTTTGGACTTTAGACTTTGGACTTATGAAAACTGAATTGACGAAAACCTGGTGGCGATGGCTGATTGTTATTGCCTCGGCTTTGATAATCGTTATTATTCCTGTTCCCGCCGGAGTTACCCGCGAATCGTGGACGCTGCTCGCTATTTTCGTCGCCACGATCGTCGGTTCGATCGTTCAGCCGATGACGGGGAGCGCGATGGTTTTGCTCGGCGTGATCGCGACTGCATTATTCGGCGCGTTGAAAATTGAAACCGCGCTCGGCGGTTATGCCAACAAATACGTTTGGCTCGTTCTCGCCGCATTTTTTCTTTCACGGGCGATGATAAAAACGGGTTTGGGAAATCGCATCGCCCTCGTTTTCGTGCGGCTGATCGGCAGAAAAACGCTCGGACTCGGCTATGCGCTGATCATCACGGATTTTCTGCTGGCTTCATCAATTCCCTCGACCGGCGCGCGTTCCGGAGGAATTATCTTACCGATTGCGCGAAGCATTTCCGAAACTTACGAATCGCGTCCCGACGATGGCACGGCCTCAAAGCTCGGTACGTTTTTGATGAATCTACTTTACCAATGCGAAGTCATCATCTGCGCGACCTTTCTGACCGGACAAGCCTCAAACGTCATCATCGCCGATTTTGTCAAAAAGAGCGCGAATATTGATCTGACCTATTCGGTCTGGTTTGTCAGCGCGATCGTCCCTTCGATCGTTTCGTTGATCGTAATTCCGCTGATGATCTATCGGTTTTATCCGCCCGGAATCAAGGAAACACCGAACGCCGTCAAATTTGCGAACGACGAATTGACCAAATTAGGCGCGATCAAGCGCAGTGAAATGATCCTGCTCGCGGTTTTTATACTGATTGTCGGTCTGTGGATCACGATCACGCTGCACAACATCGACGCGACGGTCATTGCGCTTTTCGGGATCGCCGCATTGCTTTTGACGGGAGTTTTGGAATGGCGCGATCTGACCGACGAAACGCACGCCTGGGAAGTTTTTATATGGTATGGCGGGCTGGTCCAGATGGCGAAATCTCTGGCCGACACGGGTCTCACAAACATCTTTGCCGAATCGGTGGCAGGCTATACGAACGGCTGGAACTGGGTTTTCGCACTCGGTTTTCTTTTGCTCGTTTATTTCTACGCGCACTATGCTTTTGCTTCGATCACCGCACACGTCACCGCAATGCTGATTCCCTTTCTGGCGGTTACTCTGGCAGTCGGCGCACCGGCGGGTTTGGCGGTTCTGCTACTCGCCTATTTTTCAAATCTGAGCGCGGGATTGACCCATTACGGCACAACGCCCGCGCCGATCTACTTCGGAACCGGTTATGTCAAACAAAAAAACTGGTGGACGATCGGCTTTATCGCGTCGGTTTTAAATATTCTGATCTGGACCTTTGTCGGATTGCTCTGGTGGAAGATTTTGGGTTGGTGGTAGTTTTGAGTCCCGCCTTTAGGCGGCTCTTATCTTGGCAATTTGCCGTCTAAAGGCGGGACTCAAAACTGATTACTGTTGCGGGAATTGCGGAAACTGCGAATTTTGCTGAGGTTCGGGCGGGTTTGCCGCATCAAATTTTTCGATCACATCGTTATAGACCTTGATGGCACCGCTTAGTTCCATTTTTTGACGAACCGCCGCGAGGTAATCAGAGAAAACTCCGCCGCGTTTTTGCTGAAGCATTGTTTGCATCAATTGATCGCGTTGTTTGGTAAACTCTTCGGTCTTCGCGTCTTCGCGATTTGTCACGCCGACGACCATCCAATTATCGCCGACCTTGAGAGGTGTTTTTGTCACTCCATCAGCTTTCAAAGCGTAAACCGCATCTTCCAACGCTTCACTCGTCGAAGCCGAAGGTCCTTGTCCGAGCGGTGAACCGAGAATAAAATTCTTTTGATCTTGCGCCTTCAAACCTTTCGCCGTCGCTGCCGCGCCTAAATCCTTTGCGGTTGCCGCGCCCTCAGCAATTTGCTTGGCGATGCTTTCGACCTGATCGCGCGCCTTTTCGATCTTAACGGTTTCGGCAATCTGCGATTTAACCTCGTCAAACGTCGCGTCACGCGGTTCTTTCTTTTCAACCAGCAGCGGAATCGCAAAACCGTTCTGAATCGGAGTTTTTTCGCCGACATCGTTCGGGTTTTCGAGCGGCGCGATGCCGCCTTCAAACTGCGGTGAAATACCGATGTTTTCGACATTATCGCCCGGTTTGATATAAGGTGTTTCCTTGACCATATCCGCGACGCTCATATTTGCCTGCGCCGCGAATTTTTGCGCCGTTACTTGCGCATTTTTCGTCTGTTTCAGATCATCAACGATCTTTTGCGCGAGATCGGCAACAACCGCGTAAGCCTTGCGGTTCCGCAAGCTGACTTCCAGTTCCTTTTTTGTGTCTTCAAAGGTTTTCGGAATTTCTTTGCCGCGCCGGAAAATATAGTAATTGCCGCCGTCCTTGATCGGTTCGGTAATATCGCCTTCCTGCTTCGTCAAAATACTCTGGGACGGCGGAAGAACCGCATTCGGATTGTTTTGCAGATTCGGATTTTCGCGCACCAGAGTCGGAAGTTTTCCGCCGTTTGCTTTGCTGACCGCATCTTCGGAATAACCTCTGACGAGTTCGGTAAAGGCGGCTTCCGTAATTTTGCCGCCGTCTTTTTTGGTTTTCTCGATGATTTGGTTGGCTTTTTCAAGGATCTGTCCTTCAAATTCCGGTTTCGGAATACGCAGAACGATTTGTTGTCCTTCAACGCCTTTCGATCTTTTATCAGCCGGGATTTCGTCAAATGCTTTCTTCAAATCTTCGTCCGAGAGCGGAATCTTTTCACCGACTTTTGAAGTATTGACAAAAACGTAGCGAATTTTTTTCTGCGGAACGCTGATATAATAGTTAGCTTTGTTCTTATCGAAATAGGCTTTTAGTTCTTCGTCGGTCGGTTTGATGGTTTGCGCAAGTTCGGCAACATTAACGGAAACATAATTAACATCAAACTTGGTGTTTTTACGCTGAAAATCCTTCAAAACTTCATCTTCGGAGACGCTCGCGCCCGCCGTTAGAAAGGCTTCGAGCTTTTGGCCGCTGATCTGGTCACGAACACTTTGTTCATACGCCGCGATGCTTCCGGCTTGACCGATGGCATTTTCCTCATATGTTTTTTGATCAATCACCGTGCCGTCTTCGGATTTCAGACTTTTACGAATTTCGGCGGCAACTTCCGCATCCGACGCCCGAAGCCCGAGTCGATTGGCTTCAACGCGAATGATTCGCTGACCAATCAGGGAATTGATCAAATATTTTGACGGTAAACTTCCGGCACGACCTTTTTTGAGCGCGGCAATTTCGCCCGTCGTCACCTTTTCGCTCCCGACTTTTGCAATTGTTTCACCGCTGCCGCCAAGACTAGTGCTGCGCGAATCATTGGAAACGACGACGGCAATACCCCCACCGACGAGGCTGACGACCATCAAAATACCAAAAACCAAAAGCACAAGGTTTCTGGTTTTCTCCATCCGACTGAAAAACTTTAACATTTCTTAATACCTTTACTTGAAGATTGTAACAAAATTGTCTTATTGGACAAACCGTGATTTTAGCAAATAAAAGTCCAAAGTCCAAAGTCTAATGTCCAATGTCTGATGCTTATTTACATTTAATTACAATCAAAACCTGCTTTTAATAAATATTTCAGACTTTGGACTTAAAATGCTCTTGCCACTTTTGGCACAAGGCTTGATAATGGTAATTGGCGGCGAATCAGGCTTCGCTCATTTTCTGCAAAGCTATTTGCATCACGAATACGAACAAGCGGTTATTAATATATCTCTGGGAATTGTGCTTGGCGCAATCGTGCTTTCGTTAATATTGTCGCTGATTTTCCCGCATCAAGTGGAATCGGAAACGGAGAAAGATTAAGGATTCGCGCTGAATCCTAATTCAGATGGAACCAAAGTATCGCAAATTTTACGTTGAATGGTGGAACATCAAACGAAGCACGATTTACAAACTCGTGGCGATACTTGTTTTTCTCGGTCTTATCGGATTCGGCGGTTGGTGGCTATACAAACATAACTGGCTGATTCCGGATCCGGAAAACACCAACATACCGAAAGACGCGGCAAAGGTCATTTCGTTTGAAGGCGATGTGCGGATCATCAGAGCGGCAACGCGTGAAACGATTCTGGTCACACGCCCGACTTTTGTTTCGGCGGGCGATACGATTCAAACACAAGCTGACGGACGCGCTAAAGTTCAGATGATCGATGGTTCGATTCTTTCGATTCGCGCCAATTCGACGGTCGTCATCCGCGACAGCAATTCGCTTTTCGGCGGCCCGACTGTGCGCGTCACGCTCGACGACGGACAAATTAACGTCAAAACTGAAGACCAACCCGAAAATACGCAAAACGTTGTCGAAGTCCGCGAATCGGAAAACAAGATCAATTCGCAGACAGACGCGAGTTTCGGCATCAATCAGCAATCGGGCGGCGGCGAGATCCGCATCAGCCGCGGAAGTATCGAAACAACCGTCGGCGGCGAGAAAACAGTCGTCAAAGAAAATGAATATGCCCCGCTCGACAACGGCAAACTCGGCACCAAGGAAAAACTGCTCGCGCCGCCGATCCATAATACGCCGTCGTCAAACGAACAGATTGTTGGCTCTTTGAGCGGCGCGGCGAACATTGTTTTCCGTTGGCAAAGCCCCGATGTGAATTCGGCTTTGACTTACTCTTTACAGATTGCCAAATTACCGACTTTTGCAGCTGATTCGATGATCCTTGAGCGTCAGGGTTTGACCAGTCCGAGCTTTACTTACGGCGGTCTTTTGCCCGGCACATATTATTGGCGTGTGCAGGCGAATTCGAGTTCGGGGCAAACTAGCAATTGGAGCGAGCAATGGAAGTTCTCGGTCATCAAACGCGAGGGCAGCAATTCGATCGGCGCAAGTAACTGGCAGGTTGAATCCCTGAGCGGAAGAACTTATCTGGTCAGCGGAAAGACGCAATCGGGAGCAACGGTTCGCGCCCAGGGCAATCAAACCTTTGCAATGGGTGACGGCTCGTTCTTGTTACAGATAAGTTCGCCGTCCGCGCAAACGACGGTCGAGATTAGCGACGACAAAGGCAATCGAAGCAGTTTTGTATTGAATCTCAGTAACGGGAAAGTTGTTAAGCAATTTTAATAAAGGATGAAGGATGAGGGATGAAAAAAGAAAAGATTGATTTAATTCACCTTACACAGTTTTGGTTTTCAGCCATCGGAGATGGCGAAAGCGTGTAGCCCGTAGCGTGAGCTACGGGAATATTGAAAATGATTCATTGAGCTATCGTAGATAGCGACAGATTCCGTTTCTGTCGCCCGTGTCACGGGCTTAAACGACATTCTTTCCTCGAAGTCCGTAGCTCGCGCTACGGGCTACACGCTACCACCCGCTACGCGGGCTGAAATTCAACAATCGCGTAAGGTGAGTGATTTAATTCATCTCTCATCCTTCATCCCTCATCCCTCGAAAAAACTATTAGCGGAAATCATACACATTCACACAGACGGCACGGCGCGGGCAGCATCAATAAATTAAAGTTCGCGCTGCTCTTAACGACTGTCTATATGTTTGCCGAAGCGATCGGCGGTTGGCTGACCAATTCTTTGGCACTGCTCGCCGATGCCGGACATATGTTGACGGACGTTGCCGCCCTGACGCTGACACTGGCGGCGATTTGGTTTGCCTCGCGTCCGGCAACCGCAAAAAAGACTTTCGGCTATTATCGTTTAGAGATCTTAGCGGCCTTTGTCAACGGCATCGCGCTTGTTCTGATCTCGCTGTTCGTGATTTACGAAGCCTACGAACGCTGGCAAACTTCGCCCGAAATCAAAGGAGCCGCGCTGACGATCATTGCGGTCGGCGGTTTGATAATTAATCTGTTCTGCGCGTGGTTATTGCACGGCGATCACGCGCACGATTTGAATATGCGGTCGGCGTGGTTGCACGTCGTCGGCGACGCGCTCGGCTCGGTGACGGCGATTGCGGCGGGCGCGTCGATCGTTTCTTTCGGCTGGCTCTGGGCAGATGCTGTGTCGAGCGTTCTAATCAGCCTGATCATCATTGTCGGCGCGTGGAATCTGATCAAAGAATCGGTCAACGTCCTCCTCGAAGGCACACCCGCGCATATCAACCTGAAAGCCGTCGAAGAAACGATTCGCACAACCGAAAATGTCGAAGACGTTCACGACCTGCATATTTGGGCGATAACGTCGGGAATGGAAGCCCTCAGCGTGCACATCATTCACCGCGAGACGGTTTCGCCAAAAGCTCTGCTGCAAACCGTCCGCGCGCGGCTGCACAACGAATTCGGGATTGACCATCTGACGATTCAGATGGAAACGCTCGAAACCGAAGAACAAACGCAAGCGCATCCGTGCTTTTCGGGCGCAAATTGTTTCGACTCGGAAGTAAAAGTCAGAGCAACCAATCATTAAATTTGACGTTATACTGAACAAGGTTTCAACATTGGTATATTTGAAATGCGAATCAAGAGTCGAAAAGCGAAAAAGATTTATCAATTATTCATTATCAATTATCCATTAACTTCAGAGGTTTTGAACCGTTTATAACTTCTGAAATAATTGATAATTGGAATGGCTGAAACAATATTCGCTCAACCCGATTATTTTTCGACGCTTGATTCACTAGTGGTGCTGGGCTGAAATTTCCCAACACTATCAGACCGTCAAAGGACGACCTGTATATGTCCATTTGAACGGCTTTGCCATTGTCCGGTTGAAGTATTCGATGAATTCTATGATTCGCTCTCGCAATTCCTCAACC
>JANPDZ010000504.1:0-3235 GCA_031431735.1 Acidobacteriota bacterium
GTCGCTCATCACATTAATTGTGACAACTGATATATTCCAGCCCGCGCCCGAGTTTATCGATCCGCCAAGAAATTCCATTTGTTCGGCAGTCTGTGAAGCCGAGCGTGTTTTTGTTCCTTTCGTCAGCATTGAAGCGGTCAAATTTGCTAATCCGGCTTGTTCCGACTCTTCATCACGGGCACCGCTTTTCACCAAAAACTGAACCGTCACAAGCGGAACATTCTTGCGTTCAACTGTTGCGACTTTCAAACCGTTCGGCAATTTCTTTTCAACCACAGCCGGAATTTTTGCCGAGCGCGGCGCGGACGGCGTCGGCGGCGTTTCGGTTTGAGCGAAAGTTGTCAGATTTAATACAAATAAAATTAACGCAAAGGCGCAAAGGCGCGAAGGCGCAAAGATTTTAATTATATTTTCACTTAGCGACTTTGCGACTTTGCGTCTTTGCGTTAAATAGTTTTCGTTTCTCATAATTATTTATCTTCGCCTCCGTTTTGGTAGTAAATCACGACGCGGTTTTTGTCGGTGAAGTATTTTTTCATCACTCGTTGCACGTCGGCGATCGTCACAGCTTGAAGCGCGGCGATGTCTGAGTTGACTGCTGCCGCATTGCCTTGATAAGCAACGGCGCGTTCAATCGCAATTGCTTTTCCGTCGTTTTGTTCGCGTCCTTGCAGGGTGCGTGTGATAAGTTGATTTTTCGCTTTGGCAAGTTCTTTTGCCGTAATTGGCGAAGTTTGAATCTTCTGTAATTCCGCTAAAAGTGCTTTTTCGAGTGTATCGGGCATTTTGCCTTCTGATGCAATTGCATAGAAATAAAGCAAGCCGCGGTCAGTGCGAATATCTGCGCTAAATCCCGCGTCCTGTGCAATTTGCTGTTTATAAACCAATTCCTGATAAAGCCGCGAGCTTTCTCCGCCGGCGAGAATGGTTTCGGCAATCTTCAACGCGGGAACATCTTTATCCTTTGAATTCGGTGCGAGATAAGTGATTGCGACCGCCGGAAAAGGAACATTCGGTGCGGTTTCCTTGTAACGTTTTTCTTCAGTGCGTTCGGGTTCGACCGCCGTTACACGCGGAATCGCCGTTTTATTCGGTTTGATTCTGCCGAAATATTTATCCGTCCACGCATCAAACTTTGCCTGATCAAAATCGCCGACAACTATTAAATAAGCATTGTCGGGACGGTAGAATAATTTGTAGAAATTATTTGCGTCCTCGACAGTCGCCGCGCTCAATTCGTCGAGATTGCCAATTCCAGGGCGTTTGTATGGATGCGTCGTGAACGAAAGTTTTTCGAGATATTGACCAAATAGCATTCCGTAAGGTTGGGAAAGAATGCGGAAGCGAAATTCTTCCTTGACAACTTCTCTTTCGGACGCAAAATTCTTTTCGTCAACATTCAGATTTGCCATTCTATCGGATTCCGCCCAAATCAGCGTTTCGAGATAATTTGACGGAACGACTTCGTAATAATTCGTAAAATCGTCATAAGTTGAAGCATTGTTATAACCGCCGACATCTTCGGTCAGACGGTCAAACATCTCGCTCTTCATATTTTTTGTTGATTTGAACATCATATGTTCAAACATATGTGCAAAACCTGAACGTCCCTGTGGATCGTCTTTCGAGCCGACGTTATACCAAACGTGAATCGCGACCGTCGGACTCGAATTTTCCTGCAAAGAAACCACGCGCAAACCGTTCGGCAAAGTGCGCTGTTTGATATTCAAAGGCGTGATCCGCGCTTGCCCGAAAACCGTCAGGCTTAGCAAAAACGCCAATGCAAACATTGAAATAAAAGCGTTTAATTTTTTCATATTTGTTTTCAATCAGATCAATTTTTGTTTATTACGCAAGAAACCGTTAATTAGTTTTGAGTCCCAACTTTAGTTGGCTAACCGCCCGCGAAGCACGGCGGTTTTGCCGTCTAAAGACGGGACTCAAAACTTATTCATAATCGTAAAAACCCTTGCCCGATTTGCGACCGAGCCAACCGGCATCAACCATTTTAACAAGCAGCGGACACGGACGATATTTCGGATCGCCGAGTCCTTCGTGCATTACTCTGAGAATCGCCAGACAAACATCTAAACCAATAAAATCCGCCAAAGTAAGCGGTCCCATCGGATGATTCATGCCCAATTTCATAATGCCGTCAATGCTCTCGCGAGTCGCAACGCCCTCATAAAGCGCGAAAATAGCTTCGTTGATCATCGGCAATAAAATGCGGTTCGCGACAAAACCCGGAAAATCCTGACAATCGAGCGGCGTTTTGCCCATTGTTTCGGACATTTCCTTGACCTTTGCATATGTTTCGTCTGATGTCGCAATTCCGCGAATGACTTCGACGAGTTTCATCAGCGGAACCGGATTCATAAAGTGCATTCCGATCACTTTATCGGGACGCGAAGTAACGGCAGCGATTTTTGTGATCGAGATCGAAGATGTATTCGTTGCCAAAATTGTTTCTTCCGACGTGATTTCATCGAGCTTTTGAAAAATTTGCTTTTTAATCTCAAAGTTTTCCGTCGCGGCTTCGACGATCAGTGTGCAGTCTTCCAAATCTTCGAGATTAGTTGTGATCTTTATGCGACCTAAGATTTCAGTTTTCCGATCTTCGGTCATCGTTTCTTTTTTGACGAAACGGTCGAGGCTTTTGCCGATATTTGCGAGACCTTTTTCGACAAATTCCTGTTTAATGTCGCACATTATCACTTCAAAACCCACATTCGCAGCCGTTTGAGCAATCCCGTTGCCCATCGTTCCCGCACCGATAATTCCGATAATTTCACTCATCTTAAATAATTCCTCTTTAATAATATTTGTATTAAAACTCTTTCTAAAATTTAACCAAAATTTCGACACAAAACAAACAAGCGACAAGATTTATTAATCTTATCGCTTGTTTGACGGCTACTAATATTTACCTGATTTTTGCCGGCATAGTGATCTCATTTACATTTTAATTATCCCCCACAAAATTAATGTCATTCGTGGCTTCGTTGATATTTCTCACCTGAACGGATTGACTAAAAATGTATTTTTTAGCCGACGGTACCCGCCAACGCTTTGCCAAACTGCGCTAGTGGTGCTGGGCTGAAATAACACCACAGTCAAAGCTCACTACAAATGGTGTTTCGGAGACAGTCGAATTGATTTTTCCCTGTTGGGAAATTTCCGCCAAGCACCACTAGTGCTAAGTCTTGTCATTACCCAAATTTTGTTAAAGTGTGAG
>JANPDZ010000505.1:0-4951 GCA_031431735.1 Acidobacteriota bacterium
AGTCCACTCCGAAAACCCTTATTTGATAGAAAAATCGTTCAATCGCTGAATTTGTAGTTTTGTAAGTCATTGAAAACAAAGAATCTCAAAAATGGTAAAATTCAATTTTAAGACCCAAAACTGCTAAAAATGACTTTTCGGTGTGGACTCATTAATAATGAATTTGACGATTCGCCAAGCAACAATTTCGGATGTCCAAATCATTTCGGCACTCGCAATAACGACGTGTTACGAAGCTTATTTTGAAATTGATCCTTCACAAGATTTGGCTGAATATTGCTTAAAATTTTTTAGTCTGCCGCAGCTCACGGAAGAGTTGAAAGATGTAAATTCGACGTTTTTGATCGCCGAATCAGGCGGCAACGCGATCGGCTATGTAAAGCTGCGTGAAGGAAAACAGATTGAGTGTTTGAACGGAATACCGGCGATTGAAATCCAACGGATCTATCTTTTGGAAAAGGTCAAAGGTAATCAGTTCGGCCGAATGTTGATGGAAAAATGCTTTGAGATCGGACGTTGTAAAGGATACGAAACGATCTGGCTTGGCGTTTGGGACAAAAATATCGCGGCTCAAAAGTTTTACGAAACTATTGGAATGGAGAATATTGGAACTACTGATTTTTCGGATGGCAAGAATGAATTCATTAATTTTGTTTTTGCGAAAAGTATTTTATGACAAATAGACCACTTAAAGGCTTAAAAGTATTGGAAATGGGGCAGCTTCTGGCAGGACCTTTCTGCGCTTCGATGTTGGCGGGTTTTGGTGCCGACGTTATCAAGATCGAGAAACCAAAAACAGGCGATCCGCTTCGCGTGTGGCGAAAATTGCACAATGGAAGTTCGCTCTGGTGGGTTTCGATGGGACGCAATAAAAAGTCAATCACGCTTGATATGACGAATCCGAAAGGACAGGAAATTGCCCGAAAACTTGTCTCGAAAGTTGATATTTTGCTCGAAAATTTCAAGCCCGGAACGATGGAAAAATGGGGAATGGGGTTTGAAGATCTACGCAAAGAACATCGCGGATTAATAATGGTGCGCGTGTCCGGTTGGGGGCAAACAGGACCTTATTCATCGCGTCCGGGTTATGCAAATGTTGCCGAAGGTGTCGGCGGAATGAGATTTACAACCGGTTATCCGGATCGTCCGCCGGTTCGCACGGGAACTTCGATCGGCGACACTTTGGCCGGACTTCACGCGGCTTTGGGTGCATTGACGGCGGTTTATCATCGGGATGTGAACGGCGGCGAAGGGCAAATCGTCGATGTCGCGATCTACGAAGCTATCTTCAATATGATGGAATCCACGCTTGCCGAATACGACAAACTTGGTGTGATTCGTGAACGCACGGGCGCCAAGCTCGAAGGCATTGTGCCGACCTCGACATATCCGACCAAAGACGGCAAATTTATCATTATCGGCGGCAATGGCGATTCGATCTATCGGCGTTTGATGGCGAAGATCGGGCGGCTAGACCTCGGCGAACACGCGGAAATGCAGGATAATGCGGGCCGGGTTGGACACGAAGCTGAAATTGACCAAGCCATTTCAGACTGGACGATCACACAGACATATGATGAAGCCTACGCCAAAATGATTGAAGCGGAAGTTCCGACCGGCCCCGTTTATTCAATCGCTGATATTGTCAAAGACCAACAATACATCGCCCGCGGAATTTTTGAAACGGTCGAAATCGCACCAAATGACACCGTAAAAATTCCCGCAGTTTTGCCAATTTTATCCGAAACGCCGGGCGGAACAGATTGGATCGGTCCGAAATTAGGCGAACACAATGAAGAAATCTATCGCGGATTTTTGGAAATGTCGCAAGGTGAATATGAAGATTTAATTGCACAGAAAATTATTTAACCACGAAGGAACACGAAGGAAACACGAAGAAACGATGTAAAATAACTTCGTAAAAACTTCGTGTATCTTCGTGGTTATACGGTTTCCCGTTGATAATTGTGCAATAAGTCAGAACGGGGAGCGGTAGCGACTCGCTTGCTTGACCCACTCACTACCGTTCGGGGTTCTGACTTGTTGAATTTGATAATGCACAGTTTTTAACAGTAAAGCGTATTAAAACAAAAATATGAATCTACCGAAACAAGTTGAAATAGTTGAAGTCAGCCCGCGTGACGGGTTGCAAATGCTGCCCGTTTTTGTGCCGACAGCGGATAAAATTTTGTTGATCGAAAAGTTAAAAGATGCCGGATTCAGGCGCATCGAAGCCGTTTCGTTCGTTTCGCCGAAACACGTTCCGCAGATGGCTGATGCGGTCGAGATTTTAGCGGCGATCGGCGACGATCCGGACATTGACGAGGTGGCTTTGGCTTTGAACGAACGCGGCTACAAAAGCGCGATCACGGCAGGCGTTGACTGGATCTGCTATGTGATAGCGGCGACCGGGACGATGTCATTGAAAAATGCCAACACGACAATTGCCGACGGTCTGGCAATGACTAAAAAATGTATCGCTGATGCGCATACACAAGGTATCAAGGTTCGCGCTTCGATTGCCGTAACTTGGGTTTGCCCGTATGAAGGCGACGTGCCAAAAAATCGTATCCTGGAAATCACCCGGGAATTATCGGAAGCCGGCGCAGACGAAATTGCTTTTAACGATACGGTTGGGAAAGCGACGCCGAATGATGTTTTTGAATTGTGTCGAAGTGCCAAAGAAATGTTTCCCTCACAACAATTTGCCGCGCATTTTCACGATACGAATTTTACAGCTTTGGCGAATATTTACGCGGCTCTGGCGGCCGGTTGGAACATTTTCGATGGTTCCGCAGGCGGCTTGGGTGGTTGTCCTTTTTCGCCCGGCGCAAGCGGAAATATTGCCACCGAAAAAGTCGTTTGGATGCTCGAAAAGATGGGAATTAAGACGGGAATTGATTTAGAAAAACTCAAAGAAGTCGCCGCATTTGCCGAACAAATCGAAGCAAAAGCGAAAAATATTTAGCCAATTTTTAATCATCGATATTCCATTGTTCAAAATCATCAACAGGCTGCGGCAATCGTCCTTCAAGCCATTTCTTTAAAGTTCCGGGTTTGAAGTCTTTGTCCTTGGTTTCAATTATCCAAGACAAAAATTCTTTTGGTCCGCCATTTAAATATGGAGCAGGCGAGACCGGATAAAAAATCGTCGGAAGTCTTTCGTTGATTGAAATATAATTTACAACACAACCAATTTCCTGAACCACGCTCCAAGCCAATTCGTGATCAATGTCAATCTGGAATTTTATCCACCAAAAGCCGTTTTCATCTGCGCCTGTCGAAATAGGGATTTGAATTGCGGGAACTTTTTCAAGATAGTCTTTTAATGTTTTGAATGCTTTTTCGTCCATTTTTTGTTACTAATTACTACTTTCATCAGGGTAAACCAAGCATTTCTTTTTTCCAACAATATTTTCGCGTTTTTTAGCGTATTTCGCGGGAAACTTCTTTGCTTTTCAAATCAAAATTTGTTATAAAGTTAATACAAATGCAAACAATCAATCACATCATCAACGGCGAAATTGTTCCATCAAGATCGGGCAAAACATTTTTGTCGGAAAATCCGGCGACCGAAGAAATTATTGCCGAAGTTGCGTTTGGCGAAGCCGAAGATGTTGATGCGGCGGTGTGTTCGGCAGACGAGGCTTTTCAGATCTGGAAAAATGTAACACCGCTCGAACGCGGAAAATTGCTCTACAAAGTTGCCGATAAATTACTCGAAAAACGCGAAGAATTAGCTCTTGCCGAAACCTTGGATTCGGGCAAAACCTATCAATCGAATCTCAATATTGACGTGCCTTTCTGTTCGGATTTTTGGCGATATTACGCCGGCGCGGCAGATAAATTGCGAACGCCGGTCGTCGCCAATGAATACGGAACACACCGCTTTGCGACGCGTGAACCTTACGGCGTGATCGGGGCGATTGCGCCGTGGAATTTTCCGCTCGTGATGGCTTCTTTAAAACTCTGTGCGGCACTTGCTTGCGGTAACACGATCGTCATAAAAATGGCTGAGCAAACACCCGCAACTGTCACGATGTTGGCTGAAATTTTGTTGGAAGTCGGCATTCCGAAAGGAGTTGTCAACGTCATTCACGGCGACGGAACAACCGGACAACACATCGTTCATCATCCGAAAGTCAAAAAAGTTGCTTTCACCGGATCATCCGCTGTCGGGAAAATTTTGGGCGAACAATGCGGAGGTATGACCAAACCGGCATTGCTCGAAATGGGCGGAAAATCTGCCAACATCATCTTTGCTGATGCTGATATTGATTTGGCAGTCAACGGAATTTTGCAATCGGGTTTAGGCAACAACGGACAGTTTTGTCTGGCGGCGTCGCGTGTTTTGATTGACGAGAAAATTGCCGATGAAGTGACGGCAAAAGTCATCGAAAAAGCCAAAAAGATAAAGGTCGGCGATCCGATGGATTCATCTTCAAATGTCGGTCCGATCATTTCCCGTAAACAATTGGAAAGAGTTTTAAGTTACATCGAGGTCGGCAAAGCGGAAGGCGCGGAACTGGCGGCGGGCGGAAACCGGATCGGCGACAAAGGTTATTTTCTCGAACCGACGGTTTTTACGAAAATGACTCCGCAGATGCGAATTTGGCGCGAAGAAATTTTCGGCCCCGTCGTCGGCATCACGACTTTTTCGAGCGAAGAAGAAGCGATAACTCTCGCGAATGATAGCGATTACGGGCTCGGAGCATATTTTTGGAC
This sequence comes from Acidobacteriota bacterium, assembly GCA_031431735.1. Taxonomy (GTDB): domain Bacteria; phylum Acidobacteriota; class Blastocatellia; order Pyrinomonadales; family Pyrinomonadaceae; genus JAFDVJ01. The sequence goes on from JANPDZ010000505.1 coordinate 4,726, forward strand.
AAATGATTTGAATCGAATGCACCGCGTTTCAAACGCAATGGACTCAGGTTTGGTTTTTGTCAATATGCCTTCGTATATGACACCGATGATGCCCGCCGGAATTCGCGGTTTATCGGGAACAGGTCAGAATTTCGGACTTGAGGCATTGGAAAATTACACGAAACTAAAAGGAATTTATATCAATTACAGCGGACGGATTTTTCCGTGGCTGACTTAAAAAGTTAGT
>JANPDZ010000506.1:0-2349 GCA_031431735.1 Acidobacteriota bacterium
GAAAGATTTGAGCGTTTTTCAAACGCTAGGCAAGCGGGGACGCTTGCGCTCCAGTCCTTAAAACTCATTACTGACGCATTACGATAAAACCTGCGTTCAATCAAAGAGTTGTTGAAGAAGTTGACTGAATTGATGGAAATATTAACTGATTATTTTTAAAACTTTGGTTTTTAAGTTTGCTAATAAACTTAGCTTTGCGGCTTTGCGGGAAATATTTTTCTTGTGAATTTTAAACGCCGAAAAAACGGTTCCCGCAAAGCCGCAAAGCTGCAAAGAAGAATTTTGTTATCAAAATCTTTTTTCTTGAGAACGACCGAACTGTTTATTAATAGAGATTATTTGAAATAACTATCCACGAAGTTTCACGAAGGTTTTTTCTTTTTTGACATATTTATCGCCCATCGTCGTCGCAGTTTTAAACAATCGGCAACTTTTTCTGACCTTCGTGAAATCTTCGTCTCCCTTCGTGGATAATTTCTTTATTTCAAATAATGTCTAATGAGTTTTGCCGTCATCATTCAGAATTGCATCAAGGATCTCAAGTTTTTCGGGCGCGGTTTCGGCAAGATGTTTGCGAAGTTCGGGCAGAATCATTTCCACCATTTCCAATGCCTGACGATCGGCTTCTTCACATTCTTTTTCCGCCAGAAATTTTTCCTTTTGAATTTCGAGGATCACTTCGGTTTGTTCGATATATTTGTCAATGCCGGCAATTGCCTGACGAAGCGCGGGGATTTGGTTTGGCTGAGCGAATCTCAAAAACTTGGTAAGTTCGTCGCGTTTTTTCAGTTTCGCCAAAAGATTGCCGTATTCTTTTTTATATTCTTCGGTCAATTCGTATGATTCAGCGCTCATAAAATGTCTTCGTCAAATAATTATTTTCGCAGTTCTTCAATCATTTTGGCGATCGTATCTTTCAAATAATCGATAACTGCTTCGTATTTTTGCTCATCATTCATTGACTCTTCAACAATATCCCTTGCATAAAACGGAGCACCGAAACGGATCTTTACTTTCGCGGGACGAATGCGCCACGAATGACGCGCCCAAACGTTTTGCATACCATCAAGCGCGACCGGCAGAATCGGCAGATCGAGTTCGGTTGCCAGAATCGCCGCGCCTTTTTTGAATTCGTGAAGCTCGCCGTCAAACCCGCGTTCGCCTTCGGGATAAATATTCAGGATCTTGCCGTGTTTAAGTCCGATTGCGCCGGCTTTCATGGCTTTCATCAATTGCGTGTCAGGATCAACCGGCACGGTTTGCAACATATTTGCCACCCATTTCATAAAGCGATTTGCAAAAAATTCGCTCGCGCCGACGTGAAATGTGTTTTTGAATTTGTCGTAAGGATAGGTCGAACACAACACGAACGGATCGAGAAAACTCTGGTGGTTCGGGCAAATCAGAAATGGTCTTTCGAGTTGTTTCAGATTTTCGATGCCCGCAACTTCAAGCCGCATAAAGCCTTTGCAGAAAAGATTAAAGCCTTTGTAAATCGTAAAAGCAAACGGCGAAAACAGCGGTCGGCTTTTCAGAACAGCGCGAAGTTCGGGCAAATCATCGTCGGCTTGGCGCACGATTTTCGACCAGTTCAAGTCTAAGTTTTGAGTCCCGCCTTCAGTCGGCATTTGCCCGCTAAAGCGGGGACTCAAAACTCTATCGAACAAATTAACAACATCTTTGACCGTTAAAGCCTGCGCCGCTTCTTCGCCTTCAAATTCGGTCGAAAAAGCATTTTCGAGCGCGGCAAAAACCTCAGCGCGAGCCAGCGAATCCAAACCTAAATCAATCTCAAGATTCATCAGCGGATGAATAATCTCAACGTCTTTTGAATTGCGCTTGATAACTTCCGCGACGGCTTGACCGACATTTGTAGCGAGCAAAGCATTATCTTCAGCGGAGAATGTCCAGACCTTCTCAGGCGGTTTTTCGTTCGCCGAAATTTTGCCCGCCTTGATTTCTTTTTGCAACGCAAAGCGTTTTATTTTGCGCGTTGCCGTGCGCGGCAGCGGTTCGGCGCGGACGATGTATTCACGAACGCGCTGATATTCGGGCAATTCGCGTCCAAGTGTATCAAGTTCAAAACGAATCGCCGTTTGCGAATTGGCAATTTTCGCCTGTTTCAAATATGCAAAATCCGGCACGACAACCGCGACAAGTTTTTCCGCGCCGGCTTTGCCGACCGATTTATCTTCGATTCCTAAGATCGCTAATTCTTCGACGAGCGGTGTTTTCAGATAATGGACTTCCAGATCTTCGGGATGGACATTCTTTCCGTTTGGCAAAACTATTACGTCTTTGGCGCGCCCGACGATAAAAAGGTGTCCGTCTTTGTCAAATTTGCCCAAA
>JANPDZ010000507.1:0-10632 GCA_031431735.1 Acidobacteriota bacterium
GCCACAGTTGTTGCACAAATAGCGTTGTTTGCCATTATTAGTTTTGCCATTACGGACGATGTTTTCGCTTTGACAATGATAACATTTTAGGTTGACCATATGAGAGAGTATAGCTCCTCTCTCTTTATTGAGCCACTACCCTTTTATTTAGCAGTTACAAACCACTTCCATAATCCGCTTCGGATTTGGTGGTGGTAGTTGATAAGTCCCAACCTGTAATTATCCGCACAATTCGATTCGGTTTCAACTGAAAAATTATCTTCAACTGTCTGCCGCCGAAAATTTTGCCGATTAACTGATAACGGTCTTTGAAGGATTTGTTGCTTCTAATCTGAAAATCGTTGTAAAAACATTCAACGGCTTCTTTGAATGTAATGCGATGCGATGCGCGAAAAGCTCATCGTTTTCAAAATCATATTCAAAATCCGTCGGCTCAAACTTTGACCAATCCATAATCAACTAAAATAATCTTCCATAAATCTTCGCACGTCTCGAATCCTATCTTCAACATTTTTGACTTATACTTTTTTAATATCGATGCCAAATCTCTTGTAAATTCTTTCTTTTTCAAGTTCTAAAATCCTTTCGTGGAGTTTGGAAGGACTCCATTCTTTTAAGAAATAAACTGATAATAAATAGCTGATAATTAAAAGACCAATTGTAATACTTGCTGCGTAAATAATTCCAAAGTTGTTTAATGAAAATGCAAGAAGCAATACAAAAACTAAAATACCTATTAAATAAATTCTTGCATTTCTTTCAGCTTCATCATCACAAATGCGTATCAAGTCATTTACTTTTTCTTCGATATTATTCTCAATTATATTTTCAATTTTTGGATAATAATCTTTTTCAAAGTTTTCTTTTGCAGAGCTAAGAACTCCAAGTCCACTTCTTACAGTCTCAAAATTTAAGTTTTTGGTTACTTGGCTAAAATTGTGAAGGTGATGCCCATTACCAAATTCACCTTCGAGAAAATGTAAACAACTTGTTTTCCACTTTATTGCCAAATTGTTATCAATTTCTTTTCTTTGTTTTGTTTTTGGAGGGTTATATTCTCGCCTAACAAAACTAACACCTCCAACTTGAGGTATATTGATTGTGTTAGCGGACATGAGAATTTTGTCGCCATCGGAAATTAGCTCATCAAGCCTTATTAAAATTTCTTCGTCAGTTTTCATCTTTAGCTTTCATTAACCTTCAAAACTGCGAGAAATGCTTCTTGCGGAATTTCTACTCTGCCGACTTTTTTCATGCGTTTTTTGCCTTCTTTTTGTTTCTCTAAGAGTTTCCGTTTTCTGGAAATATCGCCGCCGTAGCATTTTGCGGTGACGTTTTTGCCCATCGCTTTGACAGTTTCGCGGGCGATGATCTTGCTGCCGATGGCGGCTTGGATCGGGACTTCGAACATCTGGCGCGGGATCAGCTCCTTCATCTTTGAAACGACGAGTTTGCCTTTGGCTTCGGCGGTATTGCGGTGCAGAACGAGCGAGAGCGCGTCAACCGGCTCGCCCGAAACAAGCACGTCGAGCTTGACGAGATTGCTTTCCCGATAGTCGGAAAAATGATAATCAAGCGAGGCGTAGCCTTTGGAAACAGACTTTAACCGATCGTAGAAATCCAGAACGATTTCGTTGAGCGGCAGGTCATAAACGAGTATTACGCGATTTTCCGTGACGTATTCAAACTTTTTCTGCACGCCGCGTTTTTCGTCCAAGAGTGGCAAGATTCCGCCCAAATAAGCATCGTTTGTCAGAATCGTCGCTTCGATATACGGTTCTTCAATTTTCTCGATTCTGCCGGTGTCGGGCATTTTCGATGGCGAATCTACTTCCGTCACTTCGCCGTTCGTCGTTGTCACGCGGTAGCGCACACCGGGTGCGGTCGTAATCAGTTCAAGATTAAATTCTCTTTCTAAACGCTCCTGGACAATTTCCATATGCAGAAGTCCAAGAAATCCGCAGCGGAAACCGAAACCCAAAGCCGTCGAAGATTCGGGTTCGTAGAAAAACGAAGCGTCATTGAGCCGCAGTTTGTCCATCGCGTCGCGCAAATCTTCGTATTGCGCCGAATCAATCGGATAAAGTCCGGCAAAAACCATCGGTTTGATTTCCTGAAAACCGGGAAAAGGTACGGTTGTCGGATTTGCGGCTTCGGTGATCGTGTCGCCGATCTGCACGTCGGCAACGGTTTTGATTGAAGCGGTCAGGAATCCGACCTCGCCGACGCTCAAAGTGTTGATCGGTGTCGGACGCGGACGATTGACGCCGAGCGTTTCAACCAGATAATCGCGCCCTGTGTTGAAGAAACGAATCTTCGTGCCTTTTTTGATGGTGCCTTCAATGATGCGAAAAAGCACGATCACGCCGCGATAACTGTCATACCAACTGTCGAAGATCAAGGCTTTCAGCGGCGCATCGGGATTGCCCTGCGGCGCAGGGATTTTGGCAACGATCTGTTCGAGAATTTCTTCAATGCCAATGCCGGTTTTCGCACTAGCGAGCACGGCATCGCTTGCGTCGAGGCCAATGATGTTTTCGATCTGTTCTTTTATTCGCTCGGGTTCGGCACTCGGCAGATCAATTTTGTTCAAGACCGGAAGCAGTTCCAGATCGTTTTCGATTGCCAGATAAGTGTTGGCAAGCGTTTGCGCTTCAACGCCCTGCGATGCGTCAACGATCAGGAGCGCGCCTTCGCACGCCGATAGCGAACGCGAAACTTCATAAGAAAAATCAACGTGTCCGGGCGTGTCAATCAAATTCAAAACATATTCTTTTCCGTCTTTCGCGGTGTAATCGAGACGAACGGCGTGCGATTTGATGGTAATGCCGCGTTCGCGTTCGAGATCCATATCGTCGAGCAGTTGCTCTTCCATATCGCGGTCGGCAACCGCGCCGGTCAATTGCAAAATTCTATCGGCAAGCGTTGATTTGCCGTGGTCAATATGGGCGATGATGGAAAAATTTCTAATTCTTTCAGGATTCATAATAGCTGTCACGATTTTCGATAAAAACCGAAATAATAAGAATAACAAATTTTTTGGCAAATTCGCACTTGCGGAAATATTTTGAAGTTTTGAAAAAAATCTGAGCTTCCTTGAATCCGGTTTCAAAAATCACACGAATACGCTGTCATAAGGAAAACTTTACAGTGTTTTTCTCAAAGGAAAAAATACAATATTTGCGTTTCGGCGCAAAATGACTTGGTAAATTTCTAAAATTACCAAATTTACGATCAGGGGAGGGTAATATAATGATACAAAAGGGTTTTGCAAGGCACAGCTTTATTCTGACTGTGCCTTTTTTGTTTGTTTTATTTTTCATCGGCGGGCTGACAAATGTAAAAGCCGCGACCGTTTACGGCGTGAATACGTCAAATCAACTGGTACGTTTCGATTCGGCAACGCCAGGAATCGTCGTCACCATTGGAACAATTACGGGTTTGCAAGCCGGCGAAAATGTTCTTGGAATAGATTTTCGTCCGGCAAACGGACAACTTTACGCACTGGGCAGCACCAGCCGTCTGTACACGATCAATGCAATAAGCAGCGCGGCGACGCAAGTCGGCACAGCCGGTGCATTTACTTTGAGCGGAACGGATTTCGGGTTTGATTTCAATCCCGTGCCCGACCGTCTTCGCGTCGTTTCAAATACAGGGCAAAACTTGCGTTTGAATCCGAATGACGGAACCTTGGCAGGGACGGACACAAGTTTGAATCCGGGAACGCCGAATGTAACTTCCGCAGCTTATACAAACAGTTTTGCGGGAACGCTCCTGACGACGCTTTACGTGATTGACAGCACGACCGATGCGTTAAATCTGCAAGGCGGCATCAATGGAACGCCTTCGCCGAACGGCGGAGTTTTGACAGCAGTCGGCGCACTCGGCATTAATGTCACGAATTCCAACGGCTTTGATATTCAGCCCGGCATCAATACCGCGCTGGCGGCCTTACAGGTCAATGGCGAAACAGCTTCCAAACTTTATTCGATTAATCTTTCGACCGGCGCGGCGACACTGATCGGCGCGATCGGTTCGGCAACGCCGCTCCGCGGATTGGCGATTCGTTCGGGTTCGGCGGCATCAAACCGAACATCGCTTGATTACGACGGTGACGGCCGTGCCGATTACGCGGTTTTTCGCCTGTCAAGCGGAACGCAATTTATCAATCGTAGTTTAAATAATTCGTTTTATTCGTATCCGTTCGGCGACGCGGCAGACATTCAAACGCCGGGTGATTACGATGGCGACGGACGCGCTGACACTGCTATTTGGCGGCCTTCAAACGGAGTTTTCTTCGTTCTCAGAAGTTCGGATGGCGCGGTGCAGTTCTATCAATTCGGGCTGAACGGCGACGAACCGGTGGCGCGTGATTACGACGGCGACGGTAAAACCGATTTCGCGGTCGTCCGCCGCACTGGCGGACAAATGGTTTGGTATATCAACAACAGCGCGACTAACACTTTTCGCATTGACACATTCGGTCTCGACGGAGACATCACCGCGCCGGGTGATTATGACGGCGACGGCCGATTCGATCTCGGAACTTTCCGCACCGGAACATTTTACGCTCTGCGCAGCGCACTCGGATTTACGTCGGTTCAATGGGGAACCTCCGGCGATTTAGTCGTTCCGGGCGATTATGACGGCGATGGTAAAACCGATTTCGCTGTCGTGCGTCAAGGAACAAATTACACCTGGTTTATTCTGCGTTCTTCAGACGGCGGATTTTCCGCGCCGCAATTCGGCTCAAAATCGTTCTACACGACGCAAGGCGATTATGACAGCGACGGTAAAACCGATGTTTCCGTCTGGAATCCGCAAAACGGCGTGTTCTATGTTCTGCGAAGTACAAACAGCGCAGTTTCGCAATACAACTTTGGACAAAACGGCGATTATCCGATCGCCAATTACGATACACATTAATTCGATTTGGGATTTGGGATTGCGGATTGCGGATTTTTCGGCGGAGTAAGGAAATTTATCTCTTTAGACAAATCCGAAATCCCAAATCCCAAATCCCAAATCAAAATGGGGGAAATAAATAATGAAAAATTTAGCTAAAAAAATCGGAGAAGGTTTAATTGGATTATCCTTGATCTTCTCAACCACGGCGATTCCGGCGCTCGCTTCGAGCCACTCGGAAGCACCGCTTATCAGTATGGACAGATTTGCCGACAATACCGATACTTACGCTTTTCGGAGCGTTGAGCCGGGACGCGAAGGCTTTGTTACTTTAATGGCAAACTACATTCCGCTTCAAGAGCCGTCAGGCGGACCGCAATGGTTTCGCTTTGACGACACGGTTTTGTATGAGATCAGAATTGATAATACGGGCGACGGTCTTGAAGATATTACCTATCAATTTCAATTCACGACGCAAACCATTAACGGCGACACGGTTTTAGGGCAATCAACCGTTAATCAGGACGGCGTGATCGGCAGTTTGACCGACCCTGATTATAATATGCCGCAAACTTATACTGTCAGACGTGTCGAACGTCTCGGTAGCCGTCGCGGTCAATTAATTGCCGCCGGGCTTCGAACTCCGCCCGCGAATATCGGACCGCGTGTGACACCGAATTATGAAACCAATCTCGGTCAACCCGCAGTTTATCCTTTGAGCAACGGCGGAAAGGTTTTTGCCGGAACACGCGACGAATATTTTTATATTGATCTCGGTGTTTTTGACGCGTTGAATTTGCGTGCGCCGCTATCAACCACCGGCGGAATTGATTCGACCAAGGGTTATAACGTTAGCACGATCGCAATTGAAGTTCCGATTCAGGATTTAACCCGCGGTCGCGCAGTTCCGTCAGGTCCGACCGACCCAAATGCCGTGGTTGGCGTCTGGGCAACCGCCAGCCGCCGCACGACGCGCGTTATCAACAGCGATTCGTCGCGTTCACAGGCGGGCAATTGGGTGCAGGTTTCACGTCTCGGCAATCCGCTGGTCAACGAAGTCGTCATTCCTTTAAGATTGAAAGACGCTTTCAACTCACTTTCGCCAGTCAATGATGCAGTTGCCGCGCCGTTTGTTCTCGACCCCGAAATCGCGCGATTACTGAACGCGGTTTTTGGTATCACGATTCCGCCGCCGCCGCGTAATGATCTGGTCGCAATTTTTGCAACCGGAATTCCGGTCAATGCGGTTACGGGACCAAATTACACGACGTTTCTTTCGGACGGTATTCCGCACGAATATCTTCGTTTGAACACGGCAATTCCGATCACGCCGATTGCCAGTATGAATCGGCTCGGTTTGCTCGGCGGTGACGTTGCCGGATTTCCGAACGGACGAAGAGTATTTGATGACGTAACGGACATTGCACTGCGGGCAGTCGCGGGCGGAACACCGTTCACACCAGCGACCAATATGGCACCGAACAATATGCTTGGTGACGGTGTCAGTTCAAATCCGGAAGGACCGCTTCTGATGCGTTTCCCGTATTTGCTTCCGCCTAATCAGGGCAATCAACTGCGCTCTTCAAATCAATCTTTGACGGAAGAAAAACAGCGCACATCTGAATTACCGCTTGTTGATGAAAAAGGTAACGTGCAGTAATTTAAAAAAATTATTCGTGCCTGAAAGTGAATCTTATTTACTTTCAGGCACGAATAATTTTTATTGATTCGGCAGGGAAGAAAATTTATGCAGAACAAACGAATAACTTTTAACTTTTTTATAATTTTCGCGACATTTTTATTTTTAATCTGCATTAACAGTGCGTGTTCATCAAAGACGCGCGACCAGAGCACGGTCAAAGCCGCGAACGAAAATTTGCTGACCGAAACAGCCGATGCGGAAATAAACGAAGTATTAAAAATTATCCAAAAAATGCCTGATTCGCCAACGGGTTACACCGGGCTTGCCGCGCTTTACATCAAACGAGCCCGCACTTCAGGCGATTTCAGCCTTAATTCAAAAGCCGAAACAGCCGTTGCTAAAGCATTGCAAATCGCGCCCGACGATGTTCCGGCGCGAAAATTAAAAGCTTCTTTAGATTTAACTTTTCATCGCTTCGCCGAGGCTCTCGACTCAGGTAAAGCATTACAGCAAGAATTTCCGAACGACGCTTTTGTGTATGGCGTTTTGACCGATGCCAATGCCGAACTCGGCAATTACAAGGAAGCGGTCGAAGCGGCGCAAAAAATGGTTGATTTGAAACCGAACTCTAATTCTTATGCGCGGGTCGCTCACTTACGTTCGCTTTACGGCGACGTGCAAGGCGCGGTCGAAATGTTCAAAACCGCCGCCCGCACCGCCGATCCCGCCGACAAAGAAGCCCAGAGTTGGTGTCTGGTTCAGCTTGGCGACGAACTTTGGAAAAACGGCAAATACGCCGAATCAGAAAAGGTTTATGACGAGGCTTTGGAGAATTTTCCGCAATTTCATCTCGCCTTGGCGGGAAAAGGCCGGGTGCGCGCCGCGCAAAATGATTTTGAAATGGCCGTAAAATTTCTAAGCGATGCAAATGATCGCGTACCGAATGTCGAAACCTCGATTTTGCTTGGCGATATTTATACCAAGCAAGGCAACGCTGATAAAGCGAAGCAATTTTACGATCTGGTCGAAGTCATCGAGCAAAAGATCGGTGTCAACAACGCCCAAAAACGGCTTGCGCTTCTGTGGGCTGACCACGATCTGAAATTGGACGAGGCGCTGGCGATCACAAGGCGCGAATACGAAATGCGAAAAGACATTTTCACGGCTGACGCGCTCGCCTGGACACTTTACAAAAAAGGTCAGCTGACGGACGCGAAAGCGGCAATTTCAGCCGCGCTGAATCCGAAAGCCAATGATGCGCGAATCTACTATCACGCGGGGATGATCGAAAAAGATCTGGGCAATCGGGCGGAAGCGAAGAAATGGCTCGAAACGGCTTTGAAATTCAATCCGATGTTCGATTTGATTCAAGCCGAAAACGCGCGAAAGGCTTTAACGGAATTGAAATAGATATTTAACGCAGAGAACGCGGAGAACGCAGAGTTTTTTTATAATTTATATGCCAATTACGTGCCAAACCCATTTTAGTTTTTCTCTGCGTTCTCTGCGTTCTCTGCGTTGAGAATTTAAAGTTATGAAATCGAAATTTTACATTTTAATCGCGGTTTTGTTTTTCGTCGCTTCCGTCGCGGCGCATCCATTGGGGAATTTCAGCGTCAATCAATACTCCCGGCTCGAAGTTGAAAAAACAAAAATTAAAATTCGTCAGGTTCTCGATATAGCGGAAATTCCAACGTTTCAATTGCAAGGCGAAATTGATACGGATAAAAACGGTACGCTTTCGGCGGAAGAATTAAACGCTTACGCCGAACGCTTGACACCCGAACATCTGGCAAATTTGTCTTTGACGGTTAACGATCAACCAACGCAAATCCGCGCCGAATCAAAAAATGTTTCGCTGCAAACCGGCGCGGGAAATTTGCCGACCTTGCGAATCGAATGGAATCTGGTAAGCGATCCGGGAAATCTTTCCGACACAAATCAAGTTAAATTTGAAAACAAAAATTATGCCGAAAGAATCGGCTGGAACGAAATCGTTTTAACCCGTGTCGGTAGTGTTAATATTTTTAATTCAAACGCTTTCGGTAGCGCGATCACCGACGAGCTTAAGGCTTACCCGCAAGAAAATCTGAACGCGCCGCTTGCGGAAAGAACTGCGCAATTTTCATTTTCAACCAATTCTACCCCCGAAAACTCCCGCATTCTGCAAAACCGCGACGGACACGCGAGCGTCGCGGTTCAAAAAGACAGACTCGCAGAACTGATCGCCGTTCCTGAAATTACGCCCGCGATCGCGCTTTTCGGTTTGCTTCTCGCATTCGGTTTAGGCGCAATGCACGCGATGTCACCCGGACACGGCAAAACGGTCGTCGGCGCATACCTCGTCGGCTCGCGCGGAACGGTCAAACACGCCGCCTTTCTTGGTTTGACCGTGACGATCACGCACACGCTCGGCGTTTTCGCGCTCGGATTGATCACGCTTTTTGCTTCAAATTACATTTTGCCCGAAAAATTGATGCCGTTTCTGACTTTTGTTTCGGGTTTGCTGGTTTTGTATATTGGTCTGACAATGTTCAAAACACGGCTGTTTTCAGCTCTCGGTTGGGAAAAAGCGGGACATCACGCACACGGCGAAGACGGTCATTCACATGACGAACATCATCACGCCGAACATTCTCATTCGCACGTTCACCCATCCGCTGCCGATTCTGATAATTTCACGCACACGCACGGGCGGCACACGCATTCGCATCTGCCGCCGGAAGAAATTTCGTGGAAAAGTCTGCTCGCACTCGGAATTTCGGGCGGATTATTGCCGTGTCCTTCGGCACTTGTTTTGATGCTTTCGGCGATTTCTTTGGGCCGCGTCGGATACGGTTTGATTTTGACGCTTGTTTTCAGTTTCGGTCTGGCGGCAACTTTGACAGGCGTCGGTTTGCTCTTTCTTTACATCGGAAAAGTATTTGGCGGTTCGAAAATCGGGCAAAGCCGAATCTTCAAAACCTTGCCGGTCGCGAGCGCGTTTGTGATTGCCTGCGTCGGCGCGGTAATCTGTTATAATTCGTTATCTTAGGTTTAGTTTTTAGTTTTTAGTTTTTAGTTTTTTGTCTTTCGTCTTTGGTTTTCTTTAATTGCTCGACAAAGACTGAAACGATTTGGCTCGTTATTTGAATCACATAAGAAACATTAATTTTTCAAATAAAAGGACAAAAAACCAAATACTAAAAGCTAAAGACTTACAAGGCAGGTTAAAAATATGAGCGAAATTTTACTGTTATTTTCCGTCGGTTCGACCGTCGGCGTGCTCGCGTTAGGCTTTTTTCTCGGCTTGAAACACGCGACCGAAGCCGACCATTTGGCGGCGGTCTCGACGATCGTTTCCGAGCGTAAAAGTCTTTGGAGTTCGGCGATCGTCGGCGGACTCTGGGGATTGGGACACACGATTTCGCTTATTTTAGCAGGAATTTTCGTAATTTTGCTGAATTTTCAGATCAGCGAAAAAACCGAACGAATGTTAGAATTCGGTGTCGGCATAATGCTCACGCTACTTGGTTTAAATGTTCTGCGAAAATTATTAAAAGGCGGCAAACTGCATTTTCACGCGCACGAACACGGCGCACGCGAACACGTTCATCCGCATATTCACGCGCACGCCGCCGAAGACGAAAAGAATTCGCATCACGGTTTTAAATTCAGCCCACGCGCGCTTCTGATCGGAATGGTTCACGGACTCGCGGGCAGCGCGGCGTTGATGCTGCTGGTCGTGCCGACGATTCACTCGCCGGCTCTCGGTTTGCTCTATATCGTAATTTTCGGTGTCGGCTCGATCGGCGGAATGATGCTCATGAGCTTTCTCGTCGGTCTGCCGTTTCACTTGACGGCGGCGCGTTTCAATCGTTTCAACCACATTCTGCAAAGCGTCGCCGGTCTGGTCAGCATCGCGATCGGTCTGATGATCATTTACGAAAAAGGTGTGACGGAAGGCTTGTTTGGGTAAAAAGTTGTAATTGTTTAGGTCTTTGGTTTTTGGTTTTTGAAAGAAATTGCCGATTGGTAATGAATTTCTCACCAATCCGCTTATTTTTCAGTGTCTCGATTGAAAATCAAAGGGTTGACATTAAATA
>JANPDZ010000508.1:0-1761 GCA_031431735.1 Acidobacteriota bacterium
GCCACAGTTGTTGCACAAATAGCGTTGTTTGCCATTATTAGTTTTGCCATTACGGACGATGTTTTCGCTTTGACAATGATAACATTTTAGGTTGACCATATGAGAGAGTATAGCTCCTCTCTCTTTATTGAGCCACTACCCAAATGCGATATTGCTCGCCGGCTTTATAAGAACTGTTTTTTTCGTCAACGCCCGAAACCGTTTGCCCGTTTGCATTAAAGCGATAATTGACGCGAAAACCGTTTTTTGTTTTATTACTTTCGCGCCAAGAGGTCGGCGCAACGCTCACAATTTCTGCCGGAGCAGTCGCATTGCGCTGTTTCGAGCCGCGGTCGAGCCACCAAATAACCGCCAACACAAGCACTGCGCCATTACGAGAACAAGCGGAATTCCGATTAACAAACCTCGTTTATTCTCCCCTGTGTAAGTCTCAGTAGCTCCAAATTTCGGATTTCGGATTTCAGATTTCGGATTTTTAATTGATCCAAAGCTTAAAATGTTGCCGAAATTCAGATTTTGCTTCCAATAATTGAAAATTTTATTGTTAATATTGGTTTTGATTGCCGATTCAAACAGTCGAAAGTAAACCATTTTTACAAATTTGGATCTACTGAGTCTTCGGTTTTTACCATGTAGCGCTGAGATTTTCGGCAAGATAAAAGCGAAGCTAACAGTCCGCTTTGCCGGAATATTTAAGCCGCAAAAGATATTCGCCGTCGTTAAGTTCCAAAATGTCGCCCTTTCGCGTCATTTTGGAATTTCCGTAAAGTTCTCCGTCTTCGTATTTCATCACCAGACCGCTGCCGTCTTGTTTATAAGTTCCGGCATCACGCGCACCGCCGTAATGCAAAATTCCCCATTCTCCGTTCGTGCAAAATTCAACGTCCGCATTTGAATCGTTGTCTGTGACAGCCTCGCCTTTTTTCGTCATTGACAAAAGCTGCCAGTAAGTTCCCGCAAGCTTTGAAACAATTCCACCTGTAGTTTTTGTTGTTGTGGTTTTCGTCGTCGGAGTGGTTTTGGTTGTAATTGTAGTTTTGGTTTTTGTCTTTCCGACGGTTGTTTTCGTATCGGCTTGATTGTTATCTTTGACGGTCGTTGCCTGTTTTGCCGGACTTATATAGCTTTTGCCATAGACAATATAACTACCCTCTGTCCATTGCTTGAATGCTTCACACCTGACTCTCATCACGGCTTCCTGCTCATTATCCGTTACCGCGCAGGTTTGGCGGTCGGATTCTTTGCCGGAAATCGTGAATTGAACTTTATCCCCGACTTTATACTGACCGCGCCATTCGTCGCCGCGTCCCCAATTGACCTGTGCCATCGCGCCGGAATTTGCGGCGAATAGAAAGACACCAATTGCGATTGCGGAAAACAAGAGTTGTTTTTTCCAATTTGAATTTGTTCGTTTTTTCATTTTTATTCTCCTTTATATTTGCTTGATTAAAAATTGCAGTTGGGAATTTTCACTTTAATTTCGCGCATAAATTATCGCTTACTGTCCGCAAGTCTCATTCGGCAACGCAAAGTATGATTTTTGCGGGTTTGACGGAATATAACAGGCTTTTCCCTGAGTTCCCTTTTGGTAATTGGTCTTATCTCTGTATGAGTATTCATCTCGACTTTAGATAAAAGCAGAAAAAAGCCTGTTTGATTTCCAAGCTGATTTTTGCCTTTTTCTGTTCTGTTTGTTCCTCATCATTCTACTTGTTTGACAAGTTTTGGCTTTTTTTTGCCTTTCAATTTGATTTTATACTT
>JANPDZ010000509.1:0-7469 GCA_031431735.1 Acidobacteriota bacterium
TTTGGCGAACGGACGCGCCGCCGTCACGCGATCCTGGGCGCGTTTGAGTTTTGCCGCCGCGACCATTTTCATCGCTTTGGTGATCTGCTGTGTGTTTTTGACGGATTTAATCCGTCTTCTCATATCCAGTAAACTAGCCATGATTATTTATATTTCAAAAACTCCTCAACCGTCAGTTTGATGTCTTCGGCAATTTTTCGCAATAAAAACGGCGAAATATCTCTGCCTTGATGAAACGGAACGGTTGTGAACCTGCCGTCGGAATGACGAAACTGTTTGTGCGAACCGCGTTGCCGAACTTCCGTAAAACCGAGATTGTCCAAAATCTTGACAACTTCTCGCGGTTTTAGAACAGGAAGATTGCCCATATCAATTCAAAGATATAAGCTGCGTTCCGACAAATTCGGCTTCCAAAACAGGTTCGCCGTCTTCCAAAAGCATCTCTATTACCTCACGCAAATTTTCTTTTAGTTCATCAAGCGTTTCGCCCTGCGAATGTGCGCCCGGAAAACCCGGAACATATCCGACATAAAGATTTGTTTCGGAACATCTTTCGATGACGGCTGTAAAATTGTGCGTATTCATAAATTAAGCGTTAGCCGGAACTGCTGTTTCTTTGTTCCAGCGCGTTGCTTTGAAATCTTCGACGGCTTCTTTCATCGAGGCTTTCAAATCGTCGTCAATTGATTTTTTCGTCCGCAGAGTTTCTAAGATAGCCGGATTCGAATTTTCGACAAAATCAAAGATCTCCGTTTCAAAGCGTTTCAGATCTTCGACCGCAATGTCGCCCGCGAAACCATTTGAAACCGTCCAGATGATGAACACCTGTTTTTCGACTGCCATCGGCTGATATTGACCTTGTTTCAACACTTCGGTGAGGCGTTTTCCTTTTTCGAGTTGGTCTTGCGTTGATTTGTCCAAATCCGAACCGAACTGGGCAAATGCCGCGAGTTCGCGAAACTGCGCAAGGTCAATTCGCAGAGTTCCGGCAACCTGTTTCATCGCCTTGATCTGCGCCGAACCGCCAACGCGTGAAACCGAGTTTCCGACGTTGATTGCGGGGCGCACACCGGAGTTAAAAAGATCGCTTTCAAGAAATATCTGTCCGTCGGTGATCGAGATCACATTGGTCGGAATATACGCTGAAATGTCGCCGGCTTGCGTTTCGATGATCGGCAAGCTCGTTAAACTTCCGCCACCGCGCGCGTCTGACATCTTCGCGGCGCGTTCGAGAAGGCGCGAGTGAAGATAGAAAACATCGCCCGGATACGCTTCACGACCCGGCGGACGGCGTAGCAATAATGAAATTTCACGGTAAGCCGCCGCCTGTTTCGACAAATCATCATAGATGGTCAACGCGTGACGACCGTTATCGCGGAAATATTCGCCGATCGCAACGCCCGAATACGGCGCGAGAAACTGCATCGCCGCCGGGTCAGACGCGGTCGCCGAAACAACGATCGTATAATCCATCGCGCCAAAATCGTTTAATTTCTGCACAACCTGCGCAACCGTCGAAGCTTTTTGACCGATCGCAACATAAATGCAGATCACGTCTTTGCCTTTTTGGTTGATGATCGTGTCGATCGCGACGGCGGTTTTACCCGTTTGGCGGTCGCCGATGATCAGTTCGCGCTGTCCGCGACCGATCGGAACCATCGCGTCAATCGCTTTGAGTCCGGTTTGAAGCGGTTCTTTCACGGGTTGGCGGTCAATAATGCCGGGCGCGATCTTTTCGACCGGATTAAATTCGCTCGTAATGATCTCACCTTTGCCGTCAATCGGATTCCCGAGCGCGTCAACGACGCGACCGATCATCGCATCGCCGACCGGAACGCTCATAATACGGCGTGTACGCTTTACTTCGTCGCCTTCTTTGATCTTTTGGAAATCACCGAAAAGCACCGTTCCGACCTTGTCTTCTTCAAGGTTCAGCGCAAGACCGCGCACCCCGTGCGGAAATTCGAGCAGTTCACCTGCCATGACCTTTTCTAGTCCGTGAATTTCGGCGATCCCGTCGCCGACCTTGATAACCGTTCCGACTTCGTTGACGGTCATTCTCGCATCAAAGTTCTCAATCTGAGAACGTATAATTTCATTAATTTCGTTGGCTTTTATCTGTTCCATAACTCAATTTATAATTTAACTTAAACTTAATTCTTTCTTAAAAATCTCTTTTGTCGGGAATTGAAAATCCGGTATTACAGGCGAGGCTGAACAAATATCGTCGCCTTGACAAACTTTAATGTCCTTCGGCGAAGTATAAACGTAAATCATCTCCGTTTTCGAATAAATATACCAAACCATTTTCACTCCCGATTCAAAATAATCGTTGATTTTATCGGCTATATCTTCCGCCGATTCGCTTTTTGACAAAAATTCAATCGCAAGTTGCGGAATTGGATATTCACCTTTAGCGGCGGCAACACATTGTTCGGCAGTAAAATAAGCTAAATCAGGAATCCGAAAATTCTCGTTTTGAAGTTTCATACCAACTTCGCTAATTAAACTACCTTCTTTTTTATATGACCCGGTCAATTTAAAATATTTGTTAAGAAGCAAAATTATCAACAATTCTAAATTTTTTATCATTTCTTTTCTGATAACTTTCTTGTTTGCAAACTCGTAGCCGAACTCCTGCTCGTAAGCCCATTTTTGAAAGGCTTCAACATTTTTGAAATGTCGTCTGACTCTGGTTTTTGGCGATACAATTGTATTCATATTCAAAAGCTATCTAACCGTTGACAAGTAATTCTTTAAGATTCTCTAATTGTGTTTTCACCGAGCCGTCATAAACGGTCGAACCGACCCGCGTGACAACTCCGCCGATAATATTTTCGTCTATATCAAAATTTAAGTTCACTTTTTTGCCCGTCAGGCGTCCTAAATTCGATTGAAATTCCGCTTTTTGAGCTTCAGAAAGAGGACGCGCAGAAATTACCTGCGCCGCAATGATTCCGTTTCTTTCGTCCAGCACGGACGCGAATTTTTCATTAATTTCGCCAAGTTCGGTCAAACGGCTGTTTCGCAAAAGGACACGCAAAAAATTGGCGGTTGTTTTCGACGGTTTGGTTTTTGCCAGTAAACCTTCCAAAACTTTTTCTTTGCTGAGATGCGCGATCGCCGGACTGGAGAAAGCGGTCTGCAAATTGTTGTTTGATTTTATCAGGTCTTCCCAGTCTTTTAACTCGGTTTTGACGGTTTCGGTTTCGCCGTGTTTCAACACGACATCCGCCAATGCGATCGCATAGCGGCGGGCAACTGTTTCAACGCTCATATTTTAGTTTAAACCTCCGATTGATTTAAGGTTGGCTTTAACAAGTTCCGCGTCTTTTTTCGCGTTGATGTTTTTCTTGATCTTTTCTTCCGCAAGCCGAACGCTTTCTTCGGCGGAAAAACGCCGCAGCCGCAATCTGACCTGTTGCGATTTACGATCAATCTCGCTTGCCGCCTGCGTTTGCAGACGTTTTATTTCGTCGCTCGCTTCCTTTGCGATCCGCGCTTTTTCTTCTTTGGCTTCCTTCTTGGCTTTTTCAACGATCTCTTCCGATTCTGATTCGATGCGCGCGAGTTTGGCTTCAGCGGTCGTCAATTTGGAAAGGGCTGCCTGTTTTTCTTCTTCAGCTTTGATGAGTTCGGCACGAATTAATTCGCGCTTTGCTTTAAAGGCTTCGCTCAAAGGCTTTTTCAAAAGATAAACCATGATCAGAATGAAAATCGTCAGATTCAAAAATTTCCACGCTTCAAAACCCGGATAATTTAAATACGGCGCAGCTTTCGCCCACCAACCGCCGCCTTTTTCGGTCTCGGCTAGAATCAAAATAAAACTGTAAATAAAAGCTAACATAATTAAAAATTGCAGATTGCAGATTTCAGGTTTCGGGTTTCAGATTCCGGATCTCAATTTGGAATTTGAAGTTTGAAATTTGGAATAACCTACGCTCTTAAAATATTCGAACTGATTTTTTCCGCCATTTTTTCGGCTTCCGTCGCGATCGTCTGACGAGCCTCCGCGGTTTGTTTTTCCAATTCCGTTATTTCCTGAATCAGTGTTTGACTAACTTCTTCTTTCGCCGCGCTAATCTTTTCCTGCTTTTTGCTCAACGCCTTAGTGCGTTCTTTTTCAACCAGGCGGTAGCCTTTTGAGCGCGCATCAAGCAATGCCTCATTGTATTTGATCTCCTTTTCGGAAACTTCCTTTAAGAGTTTATCCGATTCGCTGGAATGCCCGCCTTTGTTTTTTTCGCGGGATTCGATAATACGATTGATCGGGCGGAAAAATGTCCGGTTCAGAACCCAAATCATCAATAAGATCAATGCGATGTGGATAAAAATGGTGCCGTCCGGCACGAGTTGAACTGATTCGGCAAAAGCTAACAAAACCATATACTGAAATTTAATTAAATAAAGATTGATTAACAAATATAGAGCGAAAAAACGCTCACATTTCAAAATAGAAAGAATAACACGCTGAAATTGGACGGTCAAGCAACGCTCCTAACGAAAGAATATTTAAAAACTTTGCGAAAAAACTTGACAGATTTTTGCAAAAACGCTTAATTTTGATAACACGATTTTCTTGCGGAGGCGCATACTGTCCGGTGATGGTCGCGGTCTTCAAAACCGTTTGTGAGATTGTGAGAGCAATCTTGGGTTGGTTCGACTCCGACACGCCTCCGCCAAACCGATCTCGGATTTCAGATTTGGGATTTGGGATTTTTGAAAACAAGAAACCAGCATATTACGGCTTATGTAACCGTAACTCACAAAAATTTGAAAATAAGGAATGAATATTATGACTCACGAAGAAATGAAAGCGCGGACGAAACAGTTCGCTTTACGGATTATCAGATTGGTTCAAAGATTGCCTCCGAATTTGGTAGCACAAATTATCGGAAAACAGCTTCTGCGAAGTGGAACTTCGGTCGGCGCAAATTATCGTGCCGCGTGTCGGGCAAAATCAACCGCCGATTTTATCAACAAATTGAGCATTGTCGAAGAAGAAGCGGACGAATCAATTTACTGGATGGAACTCTTGATCGAAGGCGAAATCATTAAGGAAAACTTACTCATAAATTTAATGGACGAAGGAAATCAAATTCTCTCGATCGTCGTCGCATCAATCAAAACCTCAAAGGAAAAAAGAAATCCCAAATCCCAAATCCCAAATCCCAAATCAATATGAAAGAATGGATCTCACTAAATATGACACCGGGCGTCGGGCCCCGGAAAGCAACTCAATTACTTGAAAGATTCGGTTCCGCCGAAAATGTTTTTCACGCCACGCGCAGCGAACTTGAATCTCTGCGGATTCGCGCCGAAACGATCGAAAGCATCTTAAAACGCGAATTTCACGCGCAGGCGGTTGACGAACTTAATAAAGTAAAAGACATCGGCGGCGATGTTTTGATTCTCGATGACGGAAGTTATCCTGTCTTGCTGCGCGAGATCGCCGATCCGCCGATAACTTTATACGTCAAAGGCAACTGGCAAGAGTGTTTCGACACGCCGTGTGTTGCCGTCATCGGTTCACGGCGTTGTTCGACGTATGGCGAAAACGCATCGGAAATGCTCGCACGTGATCTGGCTGAACACGGCGTTTGCATCGTTTCGGGTTTTGCACGCGGAATTGACACGGCGGCACATCGCGGCGCAATTCGCGGAAAAGGCAAAACGATCGCCGTTCTCGGAACCGGAATTGACAATGTTTATCCAAAGGAAAATGCGAAACTCGTTGACGAAATTCTTGCTAATGGCGGCGCGATCGTTTCGCAGTTTCCGCTCGAAACGCCGCCGCTTAAAGAAAATTTCCCGTATCGCAACCGGATAATTTCGGGTTTGAGCTACGGCGTTTTGCTCGTCGAAGCATCCGAGCGAAGCGGTTCGCTGATCACGGCGCGGCTCGCGATGGAACAAAATCGTGAAGTGCTGGCGGTGCCGGGAAATATCACGTCGAAAAATTCGTTCGGCACAAATTATTTGATAAAGTCGGGCGCAAAATTGGTTCAGCAATGGCAGGATGTCGTCACGGAATTGCCAAGCGAAATTTCCGCACGGATTCTGCCACCGAAATTGGACGAGAATACGGCAAACGACAAACCGCAACAACAAACCCTCGCGCCCGCTGGTTTAAGCGCAAACGAACGCCAAATCTGGCAAATGCTGTCGGCTGATGAGCCGATTTATATTGACGCTCTGCTTGAGATGAGCGGTTTGTCGTTTGGCGATTTGAACGCGGCATTGCTTGCTTTGGAAATGCGCGAACTGATTCGCGTTTTGCCGGGAAAATGCTATGCGCGAAAGATCTGATGAGTTAAGATAAAGTAGTCTGTAAAATAAGTTTTCTAATGAATTTCAAATTTCAGATTTCAAATTTCAAATAAAACACAAAGTCGAACTTTAAAATGTGAGAAAACCAAACATTAGAAAACTAATTTTACAGTGCAATAAGTAAAGTAATTTTTAAGTTTTCTGATATTTGGTAAAAGTTTTGAGTCCCGCCTTTAGGCGGCTAAACCGAGAGGCGCAAGCGCGGCGGTTAATCAAATTAAAGTTTGGACTCTGAACGAAGAAAAAAACATCAGAAAATTTAAAAATTGCTCTAATAAGTTTTATGCTAAAACCCGAATTTGTTCAGATCACACGACAAAATAAAATCGCGGAAGAAGAATTTTATCCGATGATTAGTGCGATGTATGAGCAAATCTGGCAAAATCTTCTGCCGCCGCAGATTCTCACCGACGGTTTGACAACTCGCATCGCGAATAATGTCATCACACCGCCGGACGCTCCCGTTCCCGATTGCATCACTTGCGGAGCGTGTTGCGTCGCCTTGCCTTGCGTCGGCGTTCGCCCCCAAGAACAAATTTCAGCCGAAGATTTCTGGGACATAACTATTGAAGGTGAAAACGGCGAATTTGTCGTTGACCGTTTTTTGCGCCGCGATGCGCAAACCTTCGCTTGCACGGCATTGGAAATAAAAAACGGCGAACAGGCTCTGTGCCGTATTTACGAGCAAAGACCGCGTATCTGTCACGATTTCGAAGCCGGCAGCGACAAATGCCACGCCCTTCGCCGAGCTTTCGGTTTTGAACCGTTTCTTTCCCTTGAAGAAATGTCCGAAGCGTTGGAAAAACTTGAAGACAAACCTCTCAAATCCGCGCCGTCGGAAACAATTCGGGAAGTAAAATTTGTTGAAACTAAAACAGGAGAATTACAAATTTCGGCTTATTTAAAAGACGGTTCGGTCAAAACGATCCATACTTTCGACCCGAATCTTGAAACCTGGCGGCAATTTGAATTTGACGGTTTGACGCTTTCACAGGTAAAAGATTTGATTAATTCTCGAAAAAATGTTGAATAATTATTTTTAGAAATCTTGCTTAATCGGGCAACTGCAACATCTGGAAAATGATTTACAAAATCGATTCATTTTCCTTGCAATTTTTTTTTGCGTATGTAATTATTTT
>JANPDZ010000510.1:0-3625 GCA_031431735.1 Acidobacteriota bacterium
GAACTCTGAACGAAAACAAACTCTCTCATTACTTTTGGTCTGTTGCTTAGAATTTTATTGAAAATGAATTATGTCCATCCTTCATTTATTTTGAAACAATAAATTTGGCAACTAATCCGTTTGCGCCAACTGCCCAAATCGCTCTCTTACCTTTGGCTTGGACGGCATTGTAATTTTCTTTATCGAGATTTTTCCACGTTTTGCCGCCATCGGTTGACAGATCCGAACCGTTTGCGCCAACCGCGATGATCGTTTTTTTATCAACATAAACAACGCCCGAACGATAGCCGCTTAACCCCTTCGATAAATTCCAGATTTTCCCGCCGTCGTTTGTAAAAGCAAGTTTATTGTTGATTTCATCCGGCTTTTCGTAATTTCCGCCGACGATTACGCCACGTTTTGCGTCGCGCATCGCAACTGAAAAAATTCCGCTTCCCGCCGTTCCTTTGGCGATCGGCGTTTCAGCGACTGTCCAACTCAAACCGCGATTTGCGGAACGAAAAACTCTTGCATCAGTGCCGCCCGAAATCAAAAAGACATTGTTTTTGCCCTGCGTTATCAGGCAAGTTCCGCTCGCCGCAAAGGCTGCTTCGCCATCTTTGGCGTTTGGCATTTGCGCGCTGTCGAGCGGTTTCCAAGTTTCGCCGTCGGTTGTTTCGAGCAACAGATATTTGCCGTCAACCGGGTCGCTCATGGCAATGCCGTGCGTTTTATCCCAAAAGGCGAAGGCGTCGAAAAATGCTTTTTCGTTGGTGTTTTTGAATTGCAGTTTCCACGACTTTCCGCCGTCCGTTGTTTTGTAAATTCTCGAAGATTCGCCCGTGCCGATGCTCAAAATATATGCTGTGTCTGCATCAAACGCTTCGATGTCGCGGAAATCGAGTTTTTCCGCATCCGGAACTTTGTTGACCGACCAATTTTTTCCGCCGTCAATGGAGCGCAAAACCGTGCCGCCCGTGCCGCTTGCCCAGATTATTTTGTCGCTGACTACGACAAGTCCGCGCAAGCTCGCTCTTGTATCAACATTTTGTTTTTGCCATTGGGCGTTTGAATTTGAGAAAAACATCAAAAAAATAAAAATTAAACCAAAGATTTTCATAGCTAGCATTCTAATCTAACTTTAATCACGGTCAAAGTTTGAATTTATCCGCCAAGAAAAGTAAAATTCACGCAGACGCTTTCCATTTCATTCAAAAGGATAAACAAAAATGAGTTTCTTTCCGATTCCGAGTATGCTTTTGCGGCAACTCTATACAAACAACAGTCTGAAAAATACCAACGGCGGCGTGCAGTTTGCGCTCAAAAACCGTCTGAGCGACGGCGAATTTACCGAACTAACGAGCATTAAATTTGACGGCAACGAAGTTCCTATGGGGCAAATTTCGGTTGATTTGGGCGACGGCAATTTCGTGTCTGCCGAAACTGTCAGGGATGCCGCCTTTCCGCTCAGAAAAGTTCTGACCGTGAAATGCGAGATTGGCAATCTTGAAAACGGCAAACATAAAATCGGAATCGCTTTCAAGGCAAAGCCGTTCGGCGCGTTGAAATTCGATGTCGAAGATTCGATCGCGCAAACCGAAAATCTCGAAGTACGGATTCCGCGCGACGCGCAGGACGATTATTCGGAAACTGCGATCAAAGCGCGGCAGGATTTTGTCGAAAAATACACGGGTGCGCGCCTCGAACATCTCCGACATTATTCGTTTGACCCGCACACGACCGCCGGAAACGTCGAAAACTTTACGGGTGTCGCGCAAATTCCGGTCGGGTTTGCCGGACCGCTCAAGGTCAACGGCGAATATGCGATCGGCGATTTTCTGATTCCGCTCGCAACGACCGAAGGTACTCTGATCGCTTCGTATAATCGCGGAATCAAGGTTTTAAATCTGTCGGGCGGCGTAATGTCAACGGTCGTCTCGGACGCAATGCAGCGGGCGCCGGTTTTCGTTTTTGCAAATGCCCGCGAAGGCCGCAAATTCGTCAGTTGGGTTTTGGGCAATATCGAAAAGATCAAAGAAGAAGCCGAAGCGACTTCGAGCGTTGCGAAACTAAAATATATTGATCCATACACTTCAAACAAATTTGTTTATCTCAGATTTAATTACACGACGGGCGATGCCGCCGGACAAAATATGGTCGGACGCGCGACATTTGCCGCGTGCAGCTGGATCATTGACGCTTACGAGAAAGATGTCATCAAACATTTTTATCTCGAATCGAATTTCGCGACCGACAAAAAGGCTTCGCAGGTCAACATTATGCGGACACGCGGCAAGCGTGTGACGGCTGAATGTACGGTTCCGCGCGACGTTTTGATCGAACACATGCGCGTCGAACCCGAATCGCTGACATATCATTCGGGCGTCGCCAATGTCGGCGCGTTTATGTCGGGCGCCAACAACAACGGCGCGCATTCCGCCAACGGCATTACCGCAATGTTCATCGCGACCGGACAAG
The DNA here is from genome assembly GCA_031431735.1 of Acidobacteriota bacterium. Classification (GTDB taxonomy): domain Bacteria; phylum Acidobacteriota; class Blastocatellia; order Pyrinomonadales; family Pyrinomonadaceae; genus JAFDVJ01. The sequence continues at coordinate 2,458 of JANPDZ010000510.1, forward strand.
ACGTGGCGAATGTTTCCGAATCATCAGCGGGCATCGTCTATACCGAACTCACTTCGGAAAAAGACCTGTATATTTCGATCACGATTCCCTCGCTGATCGTCGCTACGCACGGCGGCGGAACGGGTTTGGCAACGCAGCGCGAATGTCTCGCAGCATTGGGTTGTGTCGGGCGCGGAACGGTCAATAAATTTGCCGAAATCGTCGCCGGCGTCGTCCTCGCGGGCGAAATCTCGCTGGCTTCGGCGATCTCGTCAAGCGATTGGGTTTCGAGCCACGAGAAATACGGTCGGAATCGTTAATGGATAAACTCACAGAAACATTTGGAGCATTAGGAAATTGGGAAAAGATCGACGAAAAATTCGATAAAACTATCGTCAAACAAACTAATGATGCTTCCTGTGTTGCCGCAGTTGGCGAGATGTTAGCGAATTATTACGGCTTGCATTTGGCGCAAACAGAGATTTTGGAAGCAATCGGAGTTTGGTCAAATTCCAAAGCGTTAGCGACATTTTTGAATTCCAAAGAAACGCAATTTGGAGTAGAATGGATTGGCGGAGGTTTTCCTTTGGAGTCGGAATTTGTAAAAGGAATTTCAACCGATGTTTGGGGAGCAATGCTCCGACAAAGCGAAACAATCGGACACGCTGTTTTAATTACTGGAGTAGATGAATCGGGATTGATGATTATCAAAGATCCTTTTGACCAAACGAGATATAAAATGACCGACTTGGAATTATTTGACATTTTGAGCGAGTTCGTTTTAAGGCGGAAAAAGAGGAGATAAAATGATAAAGCTAAAAAATATAGAAAAGATTGACGAATCAACTTTTAAGATTCAAGTTTTGCATAACCGAACATTAAAAACATTCTCAATTTTCTGTAATTATCATTTTGTAGATTCATTGCAAGAAGAAATGATGTATTTCAATTCCGACGACAATGAGTTTTACAATCTTTGGGGCTATGCAGATTTCAGAAAAGAAGTATCACAGGCAATCAAAAGTTTAGCTAAAAAGAGCGAACTCCAAATCGCTTAAGATTGGGTTTCGAGCCACGAAAAATACGGGCGAAACCGATAATCAGGATCGCGAAAGTCCAACAAACTTCAGTTTGTTGAAGTCCCGCATTTATGAGCATTTCAACAAACTGAAGTTTGTTGGACTAGTGG
>JANPDZ010000511.1:0-2448 GCA_031431735.1 Acidobacteriota bacterium
GTTATTCCTACGTTTACAAACAACCCGAAACCGACGAAGAAGCTGAACTCTGCGAAGAAGCGTTAGACGCGTGTCCGGTCGAAGCGATCGGCGACAACGGATAAAAGGATTTCGGATTTGGGATGTCGGATTTCACCTTCGCCGAAGGGATTCTCAAACAACAAAAGTATTGGTATTGAAAAAGACTCTTAATACCGAAAACAGCATAAAAAGGACGCGAAGGTTCATTTGAACCTTCGCGTCCTTTTATTTTTCAAATCCGCAATCCCAAATCCCAAATCCCAAATCGAATCAGGGTTGATTCATCGGCGGCGGCGTGTAGTTTTGCAAAAAGTTTAACACCGCAGGAAAATCTGCTTGCGTCGGACGTGTGCCCGTCGTTACCCAATTGTTGATGGAATTAACGGCGGTGATAAGCTGCGCTCCCGTGAAATTGCAATGTCCGTTGCCGTTTGTAAAGGTTTGGAAAAGCAAATTACCGCGTCCCGCATTGTTGACGGTTTGCGCGTATCGGTTTTCCTGCGTAACCGTAACGAGCGGGTCAATCAAAGTGTGCATTGTTAATACAGGATTTTTGATCTTGCCGTTGTAATTGGCGTTGCGCTCAACGTAATTCCGTGAATAATTCGGCGCGGAAACATAGCGTTGCCCGTTCATCGTCAAAAGCCAATTATCAATCACGGCTGACGACACGCCCAAAGCATTTAAATAAAGTCTTTCCGCCGGAGTCAGACTGTAATCGCGGTCAAGATTTTGGACAATCGGACCTCGCGCTCTTCGTTCAAGTTCGGAGCGGGCTTCGGTCGCAAACAACATATCGGTAAAAATCCAATTCGGATAAAATGCGTTCGGCGGCGGCGGATTGATTCCGCGTCCCGGCGTTCCCACAACCAGACGGAGAAATTCAAAACCCGGGAAATTTGCCGGAGTGGAAACTTCGCCAACAAGTTTCGGAAAAACTTCCGTTTCAAAATCAATATCGTCACGGACATCGCCGAATGTTCCCCACGCCGAAGGCATTCCGAAAACCGTGTCGTAAGCAAGTGCCAGGTCACCTGCGCCGTCCCACGAACCGGTTGCGCCCGCGCCGACGGCACAAGCACACAACGCACCGTCAAAAATTCCACCGAATTGTTCCATACTCTTGAAACCGATGACCGTCCCCATCGAAAACGCCCAGATAATCGTGCGGTCAGGTCGTGCGATTCTGCCGCGAAAATAGACCGCTAAATCTTTCGTGTCGTGAATTCCTTCTTCGACCGCCCAACCGTTATCTTTATATGCCGAACCCGCCAGCGCGTAGCCCTGAGCCAGAAGTGCGGTTGCCAAAGCCGGACTCGGCGCGATGTCCGGGTTGCGGTTGTCAACTTCGCCCGGATGATCGGCTTTATCGCGGTATCCGTGTGCATAAACGAGCAAAGTGCCGTTCCAAACTGCCGGTACGACGATGCGGTAGGGTGCGCCATCTATTTCGCCCGACGTATCAATCGGTCCGACCTGTTGGGCGGCGTTTGCAAACTGAACCGAAAAAAGCAGAAGTAAAGAAACGATAAAAAACAATTTTTTCATCACAAAGAAATCCTCCAAAAATTTTATTCGACAGATATTTCTCACATTCGTAAAACATCAATATACAGATTCCATAATTGTTTTTTGAGATAACAAAAAAAATCGCTATCTTGAAAGACAATTCTCTGCCATCGGAAATTCGATATTTAGTAAATGGAAAGTTTGTGTATTTTAATCAAATTTAAGGAGTTAAGTCAAAGCTGTTTCGATTAAACTAAAATCTTGATCCAACCTTCTTCGATGACAACTTCGTAAGATTCAATCGAGCAATCTTTTTTTGTCAGACATTCGCCCGAAGCGACGTCGAAACGCCAGCCGTGCAGGTCGCATTCGACGATGCCGCCGTACAGCCGCGAATCGGCGAGCGGGTAGCCTTTGTGCGGACAAAAATTTTCGATCGCGTGAAATGCGCCGCCGACGTTAAAAAGCGCGACTTCGGTCCCGTCTTTGAGTTTGACGGTCGCGCCGCGTCCCGGCGGAACATTTTCAACTTTGCCGACAGTGGTCAATTTTTCTTCGCGCTTCGGTTGGCGTTTGTTTTCTCTGTATTTGGACATTTTGATTTCGGATTTCGAATTTCGGATTTCGGATTTAATCTGACCTGAAATTACAGATTAAATTCGGCTCGAACAAATCGCAAATCCGAAACGACAAATCCCAAACGGCAAATCCCAAATCCCAAATCCCAAATCCCAAATCAAAATGGCTTGCTTTATTTGCGCGAGTCTATGAAAATAAAAATAATCTAAGGAAAAGTTGAGGTTATCTTAAAATGAGTGAAAAGACCTTTTCGGAAAATGCGCGGCGGCGGTGTTCGGAAATTATGACGCGCAATGTTAAAACGGCAACGCGTGAAATGAGTTTGCGCGATGTCGCCGG
>JANPDZ010000512.1:0-8700 GCA_031431735.1 Acidobacteriota bacterium
AAATCTTTCATTTTCTTTCAATATTCTTAGGAATCGAAGTGTTTGACGCCGCTTCTCAGCGACGTATGCAAGCGGGGACGCTTGCGCTCCAGTCATAACTATTTACTGACGCATTACGTTGATTTGATCGAACCCGGCGGTTTTTCACTCAAAAACTTGTCGAGCACGCCTCGAAGATATTCTTCGCCGAGTTGATGTCCGACATTCGGGACGATGCGAAATTTGGCATTTCCGACCAACAAAGCAAACCGCTCCGCGAGTTTTGGGTGACAGCCTGAATCTTCCGCTCCGGTATGGATCTCCAGATCGCGCGGAGCCGGAAATTCTCCGCTTTCCGCCAGTTTGAGGAGCTTTTTCGAGCGCGGCGGCAAAACGCCAAAAAGCCGATCCTTTGAGATACCCGCACCAAGAACCGGCGAAAACAACAACACTTTCCCCGGAAAAGAATCCATTTCCGCCAGTGTGTGAAGCAAAAGATATGCACCAAAGGAGCGACCAACCAAAACAGCCTCCGAATGCCAAAAACCGGACAATAAATCAGCGCGGATCAAAGCAAGTTGTTCAGAAAACACAAGCCGTGCAAAATCCGAAATCATCTCCCGACCTTGAACGGAAAAGCCAAAATTTGCAATCAATTGTCCAATTTCATCGACAAGATTCTCTCCGCGTCCGGGAATAAAATAAATCCTTTTTGGCTTACCTTTTGGCATTTATGACAAATCAAAAGAAAGAATTAAAAAAACTGAAGCCAAAATCTGTTTAAGTTGCAACGGCAAATGTCTAAGATTTTGGGGCATTTCGCATCGAAACAATGACAAGGAGGAAAAGAAATTGGAAAAATCCCACGCTGATTGTCGTCGAAATTTCAACAAATTGGAAAATTAGAGGTAATTGAAAGAATCTTATAATTCCTAGAGAATCAAGAAGTTCTCGTTTCCTTATTATCCAAAGTTTCATAATAAATTCCAAGTGTATTACCAGCGTTCGCTTGACTAGGAAATTGATAGACTTAACCCGTACTTGCTCTATTCTGATAATTAGTTTTTGAGGCAAGCCAAGCAGCACGTTCTGACTCGCGGACACCTTGACTACAACTTGGGCAAATAGAGGGTGGGATAAAAGAAGGCGTTAATACATCAATCCATGACCCACAGTTCTGACAATTAACATCGGGGTTTAGACCAGGATCGCGTTCTATATACCACCATCGAGTAGGATCCCCAAACTTACCTACTATGGATTGAGTACCATCATCACACCACCAATATACTTGATCAGAGGGAATACGAAAACTCCTGTTGGATGTAAATCGCTGATCGCGCAACAAATAGTAAAGTTTTTCATAACATTGGTCTTGATAGAGATGGATTGGGAGGTGTTTGACGAAGAACTCAGGCAACAAGGACGAATGACGCTCGTAATCCTTCCAGAAAGTATCAGTAAGCATTCGATGCCCTTCCATCACACTCACAAAATACACATCCGCCCTGCCTTTATCAGCCAGCCAATCGGAGATTGATTTATGATAGGGCTTGATGACTTTGTTTTCACCCTTTCCAGTGACCGAAAAGAGCGAGCCAAGTTCGCGGAGCCATTTTCTAAGTTCAGTTTCACGCCAGTTAAACATCTTTTGCAGTATCTCGACTGGCAATGGTTCGCGAGCGGCGAGAATTGCGCTGAACATCGGTTCAATTGTCTTCTGGTATTGTTCCTCATTAGGAAATTGCCGTTGAAAATACTGAAAAAAGATGCCGCCGAGACCTTGCGGAAATTGTTCCGAGTGATCCAAAGGTAGATAGCCGCGCCCGAAATCATCGCAAAATCGTTCAATGTAGAGAAACACTCCTTCGCTTTTTTCGAGGATTTGCTCAATGATTTGTTCAGCATTCGGGCGATTTTTGAGATGTTCCGCTAGTTCTTGCCGCAGATAATCGCGGATGTCGGCGCGGTTGGATTCGGTGGCTGTGTCGAGAATGAAAGGATTCAGCCCTTGCAATGGAGCAATAACATTACTTTCGGGTCGGCTGGTCACGACAATTCCAATCCAATCGGGCAGAAGCGGGGCGTTGCGAGCAAGCATTTCGACAAGTTCGTTGCGTCCATCCTTAATTGCTTCGTCTAGTGCGTCAATGACAATCAGATACCGTTCGCGTCCGCCGTCAATCGTGTGGCGCAACGGTTCGGCAAGTAGATATTTAAAGAGTTCGGCGGGATTCTTCCGGTCTAATTCATTGATTTCCGGCAGAGTCAGTAATAGTTTGCGGTAGTCAGGCAATCTTGTAGCAATCTGAAAGGCTAAGGTGCGGACAATCCGATGCGCGTTGCTGTGGTCAGGCTGGTCGTATTCGCAAAATTGGACAGCAATTGTTTTGTCCTTGCCGTAATGTGCGAGGTGCGCGGCAAAGGCACTTTTGCCAACGCCGGGCGCGCCCATAATCCAAAAGAGACGCGATGAACGGTCAGCATTTCGCCATTTTTCAATCGCCTCAACCAACCATGTTCGCCCGACTAATCCTTTTTTGAGCAATTGATAAATGCGCGAGTCAGAAGAAACGGGCTTGAGATATTCTTCGAGAGTTTTTATTTCACCGGCAAAGCGCAAACTCTCATCGCTTTCAACTACCCGAACGATTTCGTCGAATTTCTCCTGATACCATTGCTCCCACACTGTCTCGCCAGAATCGCGAAGCTCTTTCCAATCGTGCATATCGAGCCATTGAATATGGCTGATGCTGGGCGGCGGTTTGACTTCCGTTTCCCCCTCGACCAGAATTGTCTGAATGTTGCCGCCTTTCGCCCCGATGGCAATCGCAATCTCATCAAGACAAACTCCGGGGTCACGGGTGGAATGTTTCGAGAGGAAAGACAGCACACGGTTGCTTTCGACAATGCCCTCGGTGATAGAACGTCTCCAATCATTGCCGGATTTTATCTCGCTTTTGTCAAACCAGACATCATGCCCGCGTTTTTCAAGGTCGGTTTTAATCAGGCGAACAAGTTCTTCATTGCTGTCATGACCATAACTGAGAAAGATGCGGAGCGGTGTAATAGGTTTTTCGATAGTGAACTCATGGTCACAATCTTCGCAAATGTAAATCTGGCGTTTACGGCTAAACATCACTTCGTCTGAACCACAATTAGGACAGTTTTTTGTTTCCAAGATAGCCATAGTTTTTACAATTCGGGCTTACCACGATTAATCTGAATTTAGCATTCAGAAATTCTCAAAAGTTACTTTCCCCTGTTCGTCACCCAACGAAGTCGGTTCTTCTGTTTTGGGTTTGCGGTTGCCGGCGTGAATCCACGCAATTGGCAAACAACGATCTCGTGCCAAATTTACAATTTCGCCGGTGCCGCCTTGTCCTTGGGCAATTTGTCCGTCCCAGATCGTTAAAAGCACGTCGCAATTTTTCAGGATAAATTTGCCTCCGTTCTCGTAGGCTTTGTTTTTATCATCGGTTTCCGGGAGATCAATTTCTTCGTCGGCTTTTTTTAGAAGTTCTTGAAAAGTATCCAGCGATTCTACGGTCGTAAAATCTTTTAAGTATTCTTCTTGCTTTAATGGCAATGGAACGATCAGTTTGGCTCCGGGATGTTTGAGAATTCTTTGCGCCACAATAGTATCCGCACCGATCGCCAGCGAAGACATAACCGCCGGTGTTTGATACTGAAAACTCTCTTCAATATGTTGCAATGCTTTTTCAATCCCTTCCTCAATTTTCTCCAAATCCATCAAAATTCGATGTCCCGTTACTCCGATGACGAGCGTTTGACGGACAATGGTTTGTTTGGCTTTTTCTAAAATACGCGGAATATTTTCAATCATATAGCGGTCTATATCTTTGTAGTAATCAGATAATAATTTATCCGCGCCAATGGCGTTCAATTCTTCGGGCGAATAGAGTTGGGCTAATTTTGTTTCCAATAGTTCGCCCCAATTCAATAGTCCATCGTGGAGTTTCTTTGACTTTTCTTTTTTACGCGAATAACTCCAGCCTTCTTTGAGTTTTCCGCGCATCCAACGCTCGTGTTCCATTTCTGCAAGGAGTTCAATTTCGTTTTTCTTAAAATGAAATGCTTTTTTCGCGCCGCGCAAAGGCGTCATCAAACAACCGATCTTTGCTAATTTATTTGGGATGTCGTTGGCGAGTCCTTTATTTTGTTCTTTTTCGTCAGATGGAAGTTTATCGTATAGTCTCTTTTCAGAAACCTTTGTCGCAAATTTTTCTTCATAGACGAGGTGAATCCCTCGGGCGAGATCTTCCAATAAATCGCCGGTTAAATTGACGCGGTTGACCAATTCCATAAAATCTTTTGCATCAACGTGAAGATTTAACTGGGCTTCCGACGGGAGCGACGAGCGTTCAAATTTTTGTTTGCCTTTGAGCATACTCATCGCGATCAACGATTCCATCGAACGCACGCCGTGTTTGTATTCGGTCGTTTCGAGCATCGCCCGCAAAACGCCTTCGTCAATTTGAAATTCTTCGGTGGCTTTATCAAAAAGATGCGGTGTTTCGCGTTCAAACAGGGAACGCAACAAAATGGCGCGGCGAATGATGTAATAAGGGTCTAAAGCAGGCTGCGGTCCGCTGTCAGTTCGGTGGGCGTTCGGACCGAGAATATTGACAAAACCTTTCAGACGGCTGACGAAATCGGGTCCTTTGATCTCTTTGAATTCCTTTGGCGACAGATTGCCGCCGAAATCTTTCATCCGCTCGGATGTCCCGCCGGCAAAGACGAAAATCGCGCGTCCGATCGGGTGTGTGATCTGTCCGTCCTGAAATTCTCCGTCCTGCATCGGCGCTAAAAAATAACGAAGCCAGCCGAGCGCGTGGTCTTCAAATGTTGTGTCAAATTCGTCCCAAAACACAAGCGGAATTTTTTCGGATAAACTAATATCGCGGACTTGATGAAGCGCGTCCCAAAGGTCTTGGGCCGTGTCAAATTGTGAAAGATTGAAGGTCTGTTTATGAATTCGTCCCGGCAGCAGAGTATCAGCCATCTGCGCGATCCCGAAAGATTTTCCAGAACCGGGCGCACCGAATACAGCGATCGAAATCGGCTTTTTGCTGGTTTCTTTGTTGACATATTCATTGACCAATGTGCGAATGCTCCGCAGGCTTTCGATCTCGTGCCGATCCACGGTCAGAAGTTTTCCGAATTGACCGAGCGGAACATCTTTCAGAATTTCCTTTGGACCTTTGAGGACAATATCGCGCGCCGTCACGTTCATACCTTCGCGGCATTTATCTTCTAAGATCGTCCAAAAGGATGCCTTCTCGTTTTGTCTGAAAATGGCTTGTTGGACGGGTTCGTGTATATCAACAACCGAGAATTCTTCTCTTAATTCGGAATCAATTTCGCCAAACAATTCCTTAACGATCAAATCGATTGGAAATGATAGTTGAGGCTCTTTCGGATTTGAATCATCTTTGTTATAACCTTCGAGATGAAGCCTCCGCATCGCTGCCAATCCGTCAATTACACCTTGCTTAAAGTCCGGTTCTTCGTCCGGCTTTTGATAACTTCGCATGAGGGTCAAGGCAAGGCTCGCTGTCATACAGGTATTGAAGCCGATCATTCCGCCCGGATGATCTTGTTTCCACATTCCTTCAATGATGTTCGGGTCAAAGATCAATCGGGCGACAAATTTGCGCGGGTCTTTTTCCGTCGGTTGGCGATGAGAAAGCAGGACTGCGCCGGTTGTTCCGAATGAAACGATGACGTGGGCGCAATGAAAGAGGGAATTGATGCTCGGCGTATTCATCAATTCGCGTAAAAGATCTTGCGCCGTTTGTTCCCACGAGAGTTCGCGGCTGACCTGCACATTGGTCAAACGCAGATCATCAACCGTCAGTGAAACGATCAGACGCTCGGCGTGATTCTTGTAGAGTTCCTCCCATAAATTCCCCTCACCGATCGGGCTTGCCATCTTGAGCAAGATCCAGGTATTTTCATTGATGATCGATTTATTCCAAAGTTCTTCTTTTTCACGAAAGCCGAGATTAGCATCGTCAAAAATCACGATGTCGGCGTTAGCTTTTTTTTGTGGAGTCCTGATCTTTCTGTCAGTAACAATCGAACGATGCAAGCCTAAAAACTCCTGGACACGCCAGACTTTTCTTTTATTTTTCGGATCATTGTCGTAATCATAGAGCGACCAAACTGCAAATGAACGATGAAACCTTGTATTACATAAGTCCATCGAAACATCTTTTATTTTTCGCAAAGCAATTGAAACTTTTTCCTGTTTCAAGAGCTTTTTAGACAAAGCTTCAATCATATCGCCAAGCAGCAGCACGCCGCCGCGCTGCAAATATGCCTGCGCGTAATTATTCTGATTCCAGGCGGCATCACCGACGACCGCCGGTGTTCGTGCGATATGGCAATCCAAGGTAGTATCGCCGTGGACGACAATTGATAAAGCGTTTTTCCCTTTAGGGGCAGTTTCATTACTCATATTTGCCTCGTATAAATTTTTTGTGATAAAAGTTTTAGCCTAAAACGCGGGTTTGTCAACCAATTGTGTCAGAGTTTTTGATCAGACATTAATGGAAATGATGATTTCGACAGCAATCTAAGCACCTAAGCAAAAGTTTTGTGAGATTTTGTTTTCGTTCAGAGTCCAAACGCGGAACGCGCTTTGCCCAACCGCCGCGCTTGCGCCTCGCGGTTTCACGGCTTGTGCGTGGACTCTGAACGAAGAACATAATGTCGCAAAACTTATGTTCACCTGCTTACCGATTTTGTCAGCTTTGGCGACCTTATTGGAAAATTACTTTTAAATCCCGATAATGTTGAGTATGGCAAGCACGTCGGTTCATTCCAGACGTTCAAGAAAGGCGATGAAAAATAACGCGAAATGAAAATATTTGGTGGAAATTAGAAAAGAGGCGTTTGGATGCGCCACTCAAGTATTCAAATGATTGGTGCCGACTACAAGACTTGAACTTGTGACCTATCGCGTGTGAAGCGAGTGCTCTACCACTGAGCTAAGTCGGCTTAATTATTTATAATCAATAAGTTAAAAAATGCAAATAGTAGATAATTATCAATTCACTCCTAAATTCACACCTATTTTGTTTGATTCTTACTAAAAACGATTAATTCTGCCGTTTTTGATTGCAAATAAAATATATCAGCGTTTTGTCAAAAAAGGCAATAGGTCGCACGAAAATGCAAAGGGAAGCCCGGACTTGATTTTTCAAAGTATCAAATCCGGGCTAACCGTTTCAATTCCAGTTTTTTAACTTTACTCGTTTAATCTTTCGGGTTTCAGCCGAAATTTCAGCCAAAAAGATTTTTCATCACCCTTTTGTCAATCAATGCTAACGCTTGCGCTAGGCTTTTTTATGAGTTATATTTTTGTTGTTATGAGTTATCTAACGACCAAAGAAACGGCGGAAAAACTTGGAGTTTCAACGGGCAGAATTCGGCAGATGGTTCTTGCCGGACAACTTCACGCGGAAAAATTCGGGCGTGATTTGATGATTAGCGAAGACGACATCAAAGCCGTCAGCAATCGCAAAACAGGCAGACCGAAAAAGACCGAAACCGGCAATGGCGAAACAAAACCTTCCAACAATAAACCTTTCAAAACGATTTTTGACGTTGCGCCGGAATTAGTCGGCTGTCTTGATAGCGGATTGGGTGATTTATCAACAAATAAAAAATATATGGAAGGTTTTGGAACAAAGAAAGGCGAGAAAAGGAATCGGTAAATGATAAAAAAAACAATTGCCGACGCGGGAATAATAGTTAGTTTAATTGATAAACGCGACAAATTTCATCAATGGACAGCAACCCAAGCCGAAAATTTACCGATTCCATTTCTGACCTGTGAAGCCGTTATCAGTGAAAGCTGTTATTTGCTTCATAACATTTTTCAAGGCGAAGCGACGGTTCTCACTTATCTGAAAAAAGGAATTTTGCAGATAGATTTTTCCTTATCGGATGAAGTCGAAGCGATTCAAACTTTGATGCGGAAATACGAAGATGTGCCGATGTCGTTTGCCGATGCTTGCCTTGTCCGAATGAGCGAATTGATAGATAATGCGATTGTTTTCACGGCTGACAGCGATTTTCGGATTTACCGCAAAAACGGCAAAAAGGAAATTCCGCTAATTATTCCGGAAAAAGAATAAAATATGTTTACACAGATTCATAAATAATTTTAGAGGTTGTTTTCGATGAGAGAAACAAAATATCGGCAAGCCGTTTTACTGTTAAATCTTTTTTTCTTGATCGGTTGTTTTTCACCTTTTGCGATCACTGCCCAAACGACTAAAAATAAAAAGCTCACGCCGCGCCAAATTGCTCAAAAAACCTTGCCTTCAACCGTGTTGCTTGTAATGCAGAATAGAAACACAGACAAAGCAAAATCGGGTAGCGGATTTTTCGTTGCCGAAGACATTGTGGCGACAAACTTTCACGTTATCAAAGAAACCACCGAAGGTTATGCCAAAATCTACGGTCAGAAAAAAATATATGAGATTTTAGGCGTAGTCGGAACGGACGAGAAAAATGATTTAGCCTTGCTCAAAATAAAAGGAATTAAAGGAAAAACGAAAATACGAATGGATTGATTCGCCAATACTTTCCCAAAAAGACAGAATTTGATAAAATAACTGACAATGACATCAAATTGGTCGAAGATAAACTGAACAATCGTCCGCGAAAAACACTTGGTTATCAAAC
>JANPDZ010000513.1:0-14033 GCA_031431735.1 Acidobacteriota bacterium
AAATATATAGTAAATTTGAGCTAAAAACACTAAAATAAGCCTGAAATCGTCCGATTTTGACACCGAAAGCCATAGAATTAATTCGAGTTTATAAGTAACTTATTGAAAATAGCTGACTTAGATTTACGCGACACGCTCTAAATATGTATTTTTTCGCCGTTACGCTGATGACGTAGGTTTCGCCGACGGGAATTTCCGCGAAACGATAATAGCCAAAAGAACCCGACCGGGCAGTTTGCGTTTGCCCGTTTGGATGCGTAATCGTCACCAAAACATTGCGGATCCCGCGCCCGTCCGCCGTTTTAATTTGTCCGCCAACGACTGCCGTTGCCGCCGTCGGCGTAAAATCATCCGGTGTCCAAAAACCCGAATATAAAGAAAACTGTCCGCCGCTCGAAGTTTTCCCGGCGACGGTTTGCCCGGCTGTTGCCGATGCGTTCATAGGCGCATTTTGCATCGTCTGTCCGCCGCCGGCGACGACCGTTTTAGTGATGGTGAAAGCACCGCCGGACATTTGTATTTCGTTGGTTTGATTCTCTTGCCCGCGCGCCGAAGCGACTAGCAAAAGCAATAAACCGACAATTAGAAAGTAAAAGAAAATCTCGGATTTGTTCGTTTTCATTGTGTTCTCCTTTTTTGTTCGGTTTTCGCCTTTTTAGTGTTGCGGCGGAAAATTCCAAACGAGCATTTGACCGGATTCGTCGAGCCGAAATCAGCGTAGTTTTCAATGCCGTTTACACAAATCGAGACTCGCTCGACGCCGGCGAATTGCCGCACCGTCTGCTCGACGGCTTTGACAAAATTGGCGTGGTCGAATCCGCCGCCTTCCCAACTCTCCTCCGCAATTTCTTCGTCCGTGAATTTGAAATTTATCTGCGCCGTTTTGTTTCTGATGCGGGCGGAAACAAAGCTCAAGCCGAAAATAAAACTCGATAGATTTCGCTTTTGCTCCTCTTCGTTCGCGCCTTTGAGCAATTCTTTAACGGACGCGCCGAGCGGTTTGTCGCGGGCGATTTTCCGCCGAACGGGAACGATTTGCCCAAAGAATTCCGTGCTTTCAGCCGGACACTCATAGACATAAATCGTGACGACGCGTGTTTTCGGCGGCTTCGCTTTGGATCTCTTTTGCGCCGACGCGGGCGCGGAGTTCGTTGCGAGAATCGTCAGCACGGCGGCGACGGATAAAACAATTCGGAAAAAATTTGTGTTTCGCATTTGTTTCATAAATCTCCTGTAATTATTTTTTCTCCGGCAAGGCGCACACGGCGGCGGTCGGATTTTGCGAACAAACCAACGCCTTCAGAGCGTCGATCTGCGTTTGTTGTAGTTTGATCTGCTCCTGAAGTTGATCGATCTGCGTTTGCTGTTCTTTAACGGAATTGACCAAAACGGTCGTAACTTGAGCGTATTTCACGCCTTCGATCTCACCTTTGTCGTTGAAAGTTGAAAGCAGCGGTTCGGCTCGATTGATCTCTTCGGCGACGAATCCGAAAAACGAGTTGTAAATCCCGGTCGTGTTGCTTTTTCCGGCGCGCACGCCGACAAAAGTCGTTCCGCCGCCGGTGTTATTCATTCCGGCTTCAAAACCGGCGAAAAGATTGCCGTTGCCTAAACTGCCGTCCAAAATTCTCACGCCGTTTAGATTATATTGCTGCACGGCGTTAAGAATGCTCGCTCTGCCTTCGCCCGAAACATTAAAATTGGATGTTGTTTGCAGACTCGTGCCGTTTTGAATGTAAAAACCGCTGTTCGCCAGAGGATTTCGGTCATCGGACATTCGCGTGTCGTTTGTTTGAACATATTCCGATGCCGCGATGCCGCCGAGATTAAGCGAATTATTCGCCGTAACCGCCGCCGTCGCTTCGTCCGATTTCAGACTTTTGACCGAATAAGGCGTTGATGCGACCGCTTGGCGCGGATTCAAGATCGTGTAATTTTGTCCGCCGCCGTTCAATCTCACGCCGATTTCGATAAATCGCGCCGCGCCGTCAAAGCTCGCCGCGCCGAAATCGAGATTGACGGCAAAAATTCCGTTCGTTACGGTTGCGGGAATATCAGCAATCGTTTGCCCGACCTGATTGTCGCCTGCCGCCGCATCATAAAGTTTAAACTGAAACTGATAAGTCCCGTTGGCGGCAATCGCACCGTCGTTTAATTTGCCTTGAAACGTGAACGACGAGCTTTGCGCGAAAGCCGCACCCGCCGAAAATATAACTGCTAAAAGAATAAATAGTAATTTATTTTTCATTTTAATTTTCTCCTAAAAATACTTACAGGAGAAAATTTAGCGGTTTGTAAAAAAAATTTCACCACGTATTTACGTAGTAACTTTCAACTACTTAAAATTAGTTTTAGGCAAGTAAAAACCGGAAGTTTTGCGATTTTCACTTCCGGTTTTCGGTTTTAATTTGTTGGTTGAAATATGTATTTAGGTAGTTTTTGCGGCAAACGGTTCTGAATTATTTGATAAGCCGGTGCTGCAAAGCCTTGGCAACGGCTTCCGATTTTGAATGAACTTGCAATTTTTCGTAGATGTTTTTTAGATGAAACGAAATCGTATTGACTGAAACGCGCAATTCGAGCGCGGCTGTTTTGTAGCTGTGTCCTTCGACCAATAATTTCAAAAGACGAACCTCGTGCGGCGACAAATTGTAATCAACTTGTTCCGGCGGGCGAAAATTCTTAAATATCGTAATCACTTTTCGTGCCACTTCGGGCGACATCGGCGCACCGCCGCTCATCGCTTCGCGCAAACTTTCCAAAATCTTTGCAGGCGGAGTTTTTTTCAAAAGATACCCAACCGCGCCCGCGCACAACGCTTCAAAAATGCGCTCGTTGTCTTCATAAACCGAAAGCATCAGAATCGTCATATCGGGATATTTTTCCTTCAAAATGCCAATGCCTTCGATGCCGTCCATTCCGGGAAGTCCGATGTCGCATAAAACTATGTCCGGCATTCGGTGTCTGATGCTGGCGATAGCTTCTTCCATCGAGCCGTATTTGCCGATGCATTCAAAGCCGTCGGTAAAATTTATCAGCGTTCCCAAACCCTCGCGGATTTCGCGCCGGTCTTCGATAATCGCCACTTTGATTGTTTCGGTTGGTATCATTATTTCAATAGTCTGTTGCCACATAATAAATCATTTTCCTTTTTTCAAAAAATCACCATCATAACTTTGCTTCTTAAATAAACGATTGTCGCCACCTAAATCGGTAGTGGTTTCAAAATGATGAATGATGAATGATGAATGATGAATGATGAGTGATGAATTGTAAGAATTCTTTCTTTAATTCATCACTCATCATTCATCATTCATCATTTAACAGGTCGCTACCGCTTTCTGTTCTGACAGTTGTGAATTTTACTACTTAAATGCGTAGTGCTTTTCTTTTTCTGAATCTGTATTCTGCATAAGTCTTGAAAAAAAAATTATAAAGAGGAAAATTCTATGAACAAAAATTTACCGGAACAAGGATTAGCAGTTTGGAGCGGAGTATATGATGTGGTGAATGTCTCCGATTCCGAATTATTTTATGAGTTAGAGCAGTTGGAAACTATCGGTGCTGCGCCGATTCGCATCAACAAAATGTATAATGGCGTGGATTATATGGTTGATAGATTATGGCAGCGGGTCGAGCAAGTCGGAACGATTGACCTTTTACGCATTCACGGTCACGGCGGCGCGGGCTTGCAAACTCTTTCGTGGAATAAAGATTTACGCGGAGAGGACTTGTCGCAATCGCGGGCGATTATTTCTAACCGTAACTTCCAACACATTCAATCTTCTCTGAGAAGAATGCAGGGCTTATTCGCTCCTAACGCGCAGGTTTGGTTGATGGGCTGTGAGGTCGGAGCGGATTCTGAAGGTCGCTGGTTGGTCAGCAAATTAGCGCAGTTGTGGCGGACGGTCGTCATCGCCGGAATTCCGAAGCAAAAAGCCGGTATCACAGCCACTTATAATTTCGAAGGGCGAACGGTAACGGCTTATCCATAAAATCAGAGTTCAGAGTTACGGCTTCAGCCGAGAAACCGCCAGCGAAGCGCGGCGGTTTCTCACGTTTAAAGGCGTAACTCTGAACCTTACAAGGGAATTTTCATTGTAACCTTCGTTCCTTGTTTTGGCTCAGAATCAATCTCAAATTTTCCGCCCAAATTCTCAGTCCGGCGGCGCATATTTATCAAACCGTTTCCGCCAAAACTGTCATAATTGCCGTTTAATTTTTCCGCGACTTCAAAACCTTTGCCGTTGTCCTTGACCATAATGATAAGCGAATTGTTTTCCACTTGCACCGATAAATCAACTTCCGAAGCGTCCGCATATTTGACGAGATTATTCAAACATTCCTTGAACATCAAATAAACTTCGCGCCGAACGTCTGCGCCGAGCGCAACATCATTCGACTTTTCCGATAAATGAAAGCGATACAAAACGTCTTTCGCATCCAAAATATCGCCGGCAAAACGCCTCATTCTCTGCACCAAATCCGATAAATGGTCTTTCTGCGGATTGATTGCCCAAACAATGTCGCTCATCGAATCAACCATCTCCCGCGAAGTGTCGGCAATCAAATTCAAAGGCTCGTTTGCGCCATTGTCGCCAACTTTTTGCCGCACGACTTCCGACAAAATAGCGATTTGTGAAAGACTTGAGCCGATGTCGTCGTGCAAATCGGTGGCAATGCGTGTGCGAATTCGTTCGAGTTCCAACAGACGGCGCAGACGATAGCGATAAAGCGAATAAATTAAAAAGCCGCTGAACAAAGCTGCTAAAATTAAAAACCACCAGCGTTGCCAGACCGGACGCGCGATCAAAAACGTAACGGAAGCGGGATTTTTGCTTACTGCGCCATCGGCATTGACGGCGCGGACTTGGAAATTATATTTGCCCGCCGACAAATTTAAATTTACCGTGCGCTGTTCGGAAGGTTTGCTCCAATCCGCGTCAATTCCGTCCAATTTGTATTGATAATGCAGGGCTTCGCCGGTGCCGAATCCGAGCGCGAAAAAATCAATCTGAATTTGTCTTTGGTCGGGCGCGAAATTGAGATTTTCGACCTTTGTTTCACCAAGCTCCGACAACTTTTTAATTGATTCGCCATTGACGCGCAAATTGGAAAGAAAAACCGGCGGCGGCTGGCTTTGCTCGTCCGCAACGGGTATGTATCTCGCCAAATTTTCATATGTGCCGAACCACAACGCGCCGCTCGCATCGCGCTGGCACAACCGCACGATGTTTTCCGGCAAACCGTCCGCTTTGGTGAAAACTTTGATTCTGCCTGTTTCTAGATCCAGCCGATTTACGCCGCGCCCCGTGCTGATATAAATTCGCCCGAAATTGTCTTCCGTGGTGCAAGTTGCCTGATTGCTCGATAAACCGTTGCGAGTTGTCAGATTTTCAAGACGCGGCTTTTCTTCCGTTGTCGGATTGTCTATGCGAACCACGCCCCCCGAACTGGTCGCCACCCAAATGCGCCCCTTTGAATCGGTAAAAATGTTGCTGATATAACCCGAAGGCAAGCCGTCTGCGGCGGTGAAAGATTCAAATTTTCCGTTGTGAAAGCGATACAAGCCGCCGTAGTAAAATCCAAGCCAGACGTTACCCGCACGGTCTTCGCCATAAGCCACCGCGCCGTTTTTCGAAGGCAAATTGTCGCCCGTCGTATAGCCGTGAATACGGTCGGTCGCACGTTCCCAGCGCAGAATGGAGTTGATGCCGCCGATATGCGAAATCCAGATATCGCCGCGTGAATCCTCGAAAAGCTGAAATACCTCGTTTGAAAACAAACCGTCGCGTGTCGTGTAAATTTTGAGCGGTCGGACGACCGCCAAATCTTCGAACCGCTTGACACTCGGATAACGCTGTAAGCCCGTACCGCCCGCAACCCACCACGCGCCGGTATGATCCCGAAACGTAATTTGTCCCGTTCCCCAACTTCCCTGAATCATCCCGCGCGGCGCAACCGTGTCAAAGCCTTTGCCGTTGAAGCGTTTAATTTTAAATGCCTCGGAGAGCACGTAAATTTCGCCGTCTGATGCCGAAATTATTGAGCTGATTTTTGCGCTTACCAATCCGTCCGATTGGTCAAAACTACTAAAACCGTGCCGCGCCATTCGCCGCACACCGCTCGAATTTGTGCTAAACCAGAGGTTGCCGCTCGCGTCTTCGCCAAGCGCAACCACGAGCTCATTTGATAAAATCCGAAAGTGCGGCTGGCTGGAATCGGCTTGCGGCACATATTCGCACAAACCGTTTCTCACGCCGACGAAAATCCGTCCGTCCGCTGTTTCAAGTAGCGAGTTCATCCAAAGGTCATCGCTCAAACCATCGCGCTTGCGAAATACGCGAATCCGGCGCGGCTCATTGTCGGCAATCGAAAACAGATGCAAGCCGATTTCGTCTTCGCCGCCGCCCGCACTGCCGACCCAGACTCGCCCGTCACGGTCTTCGAGCAGAGATTCGACACGGATTTTTGCGTTTATCGTCTGCACGCTCGATTTGTCCGCCAAAATCCGATAAAGTCCGATTTCTGTTCCTGCCCAAATCGCGCCGCTCCGGTCTTCCAGCAAACGCGAAAAATCCTCGTTTTTACTCGCCGCAATGTCAAAATGCCGCAAACTCCAATCGGCTTGTTTTTCCAATTGATAAACGCCGCGTGAACTCGCCGCCCAAATCTCACCGTTGCGGTCTTCGAGCAAATCGCTGACTGACCAAGTTTTATCTTCGACTTTCAAATTTGCGGGACGAAAAACGCGAAACATCAGCGCGTTTTGTTCATTTTGCGGTTCGCGGTTCGATTTGCCTGACGGATTAAACAAAACCAAGCCGTCGCCGGTCGCAATCCAAAATTCGCCGCCGCGAGTTTCGAGAAAATCATAAACCGCACGATGCGGCAAGCCGTCGTCCTGCGTGTAATTTTTGAATTCGTAACCGTCAAAGCGCGACAAACCTTCGGACGTGCAAAACCACAAAAAACCACGCGAATCTTTAACAATCCGACTTACGCGGTCGTGCGCCAAACCTTCGGCGGTCGTAAAGGCGCGAAAAGGAAGCGTTTCCGCAAAAATCGTCCCAGCCAAAAACAGAAAGCTGAACAAAAAGCAAATTAGGCGGGCAGTCGGCATACGTCTGAACGCATTGTGCCGACTTATAATGTGAAATACAAGTTTTTAGAAAAATAATTTCAAAAGCTACCCTTGAAAATTCAACTTTGACCATTCAAACACAAACGCTACGATGACGACGAACACGGTATTTCAAAACTCAAAAATCGTTTGGAATTATTTCCATTTTGAGATCTCAAATTTTTAAAAAACTAAAATTAATTTATACCGGACTTTTTTCCTTTTGAGCTAGGCGTCCTCGTTTTCGATGTTCTGAAGCCAGGGGTTATTCAAAGTCTGAATTTGAGAAGAATTATCTATCAACTATCATCTTTCATCTATTATCTATTCCGAATGGTTCACAAATATTACCTTCGGAATAGTTGAAAGATGATAGTTGATAGATTCGAATTGTGGATGTGGGGCGCACAATTTTTTCGACTTTGAATAAGCCCTTGTTCTGAAGCCGCAATGTGACGTTGGAACTTGGAACTTGAAACGCTAATCTACAACCGGTAGCGAACTTTTTTTCTTTTCAGCTCTGCGTCTTCATTTTCAAAATTCTGCAAGCGAAGCGTGACATCCGCCGTCATTCGCAAATCCGACCGCTCACCTTGCTGAAGATGATAGTAACCGGCCGCCGCGATCATCGCCGCGTTGTCGGTCGAAAGATGTTTCGAGGGAAAATAAACAGGCAAACCCATTTTCGCGCCAAATTTTTCAGCCGCTTCGCGCAGCGCACCGTTGCACGCCACGCCGCCCGCGACGATCAAAGTTTTCGGCTGTAATTGAATTGCCAGTTTTTCGACATTGATCATCAGACTTTTGACAACCGTCAACTGAAAGCTCGCCGCGATGTCTCTAATTTCCTGCGAAACGGTTTCATTGTCGGTCGCCGGCACGATCTCGTTTTCGCGAATATAGCGCGAAACGGCGGTTTTGAGTCCGCTGAAACTGAAATCCGGTCGTCCGTCGGAAATTTTCGCAATTGGAAATTTGATCTTTGCCGCATCGCCGTCCCGCGCAATTTTTTCGATGACCGGTCCGCCCGGATAACTCAAGCCCAGCATTTTGCCGACTTTATCAAACGCCTCGCCCGCCGCATCGTCGCGGGTGCGCGAAACGACTTTGTATTTACCTTCTTCGGGAATGTAAAAAAGATTCGTGTGTCCGCCCGAAACGATCAGCGCAAGTGCCGGATACACGACGGGGGGATTTTCAAACACGATCGAATAAACGTGTCCTTCGATATGATTGACGCCGATCAGCGGAATCTCCAATCCCCACGCCAAAGCCTTCGCATAACTTACGCCAACCAGTAAAGAACCGATCAGTCCGGGACCTTGCGTGACAGCAACCGCGTCCAAATCTTTAAACTCAATGCCCGCTTTCGTCAACGATTCTTTAACGACCGGTTCGATCTTTGCCAGATGTTCACGCGCCGCAAGTTCGGGGAAAACTCCGCCAAATGGGCGATGCAGTTCGATCTGCGACGAAATAACCGACGACAAAATCTCTCTGCCATTTTTGACAACAGCCGCCGCCGTTTCGTCACACGAACTTTCAATACCTAAAACCAACATTCTTAAATTGTATTACAAAACAGAAAAAATCGCGTTCTCCCTGTTAAGTGGAAAATGCGACGACGGGGTGAAAATTGTTAATTAAAAATGTGAATCAAGGGTAAGAAAGAATCGCTTGCATCGGACGCGGACAAACACGGATTCAGCGGATGAGCGCAGATAATTGTTTAAAAGAATCCGCGTCAATCCATTTGCTTCGTGTTTGTCCGCGTCCTATTTCCCGATTCTTGACGATTTATTACATTTTTAACGGGTCTTTCTAAATTTCGACTTCTATCCTTGATTCGCATTAAAACTTATCGTCTTTTCTGTTCGATCTGCGACGGACTTTGGACATCGCCATCGGCGACCGAGCCGATAAATCCGCCGATAAACAAAATTGTCATGATTAGTAAAATAGCCGCCGCGCTCACTAACCCCCAAATCACGCCACGATAAGATTTTGCCGTATCTTCCCTGACCACCCGGTCTTCGCCGTCAACTGTTATAACATCCTTTGCCATAATTTTTCTCCTTCCCAAAACCAGTTTCAATATTCTGATTATTTAATTAGCAAGGGTTGTGCCAGACGGCAAACTGCGATATTTATTGGTCTCTATGTAATAAAAAGCGTTTCTCGTATCATCATAAAACTACTTTTTGAACTATTTTCATACACACGCATTTCGGCAAATACAATTACAAAATTCAAATTAAAGAAGTGCTTTTTCATTTGTAAATTTGAAATCTCTAATTTGTAATTGCCTCCGAAAGAGGTCACCAAATCTGCAAAACTTCCCAATTTTCACGCGAAAGTTCGACTCCTTCCCCGAAATGCGCGAGAAAATCGGCGCGAAGCCGGGATGCTTCGCTACTTAAATAGTCGTCCAAGGTCTTTCGGTCAGAGGCTTCGTATTGGATTCGATACCGGTTTTCGCCCGCGCACATAAATTTCGCGCCGCGAAAATAGCCGGTTTCGAGCAGATCCGGAATATGCCGTTCGCGCATATATTTTTCGTATGCTTCAACTAAATCGGAGCGCACAATGGCGGTAATTTCGTAAATAATCATGTTTTTTCAAGAGTTAAATATGGACATTGATTTTCGAATTGCGATCAGTCCGAAGTTGAACGGATTTCGGGCTCTTTCACACTCCAAATTGTCTTAAATGATGATCCAAATGTTTGTAAAACATATTGTTCCATTCGGTTTTGTTTAATATTCCAAACGATGCTGATTCTTTGCCGTCAAATTCCGTATCACCAAGCTTTTGTGTTTTTTTGAGATAGCCGATCAGACGCGCTTTTTCGGTTTCAAAGTCTTTGTCGGATTTCATAATAAACTGCGGCGCGGTCGGATTATTCTTTTTGAACGGCTTTTCGCCGGTCACAACTTTTTTCACAAAAAGTTTGAGGATCATCCCCATCAGGAAATTCGGCTTGGGATGTTTGTCGGGTTCATAAACCATTTCATAGGTCACGCAGCAATGAGCCAACATCTGCGAAACGTCCATTTTGCCCCATTGTCTGTTTGAATCCGGCGTTAATTTATTGATTCGATCGATGATCTCGTCGGAAATTTCTTTTGTAAAAATATTTGGCAGCGGCATTTTAGTTATCCTTTTCTTGTTGATTTTTTAGCGGAATTTATAAATGTAAATTTGACGGCAACTTATCAGAACCCCGAGCGGTAGCGAGCGGGTAAAAACTTACCAAGTCGCTACCGCTTCTGGTTCTGACAAGCAAAAACCCGTCAATTCAACCTTGACTTAGCACTAGTTTAGTCCAGATTATCTAAATGGCAAAAGTTCTTCGGGCTTCTGACTTTTTTACCGGAAATTGAATCAGGCAAACTTCTTTTTCTTCATCAAATTGCAGAAAACCATCGGCTAAACTATAATCCTTAATGAAAAAGCACTACCAAAATTAACATCAAAATACAATCGCGGATTTAATGCCCGTTTATCGTTGAGGATTTTTTCTATGTCAAAAAAACTGCTCCTGTTACTAATTTTCTGTTGCAGCGCATTCCATCTATCTGCACAGACTTCAAAAACTACTGATGCAAATGATAACAACAACATTTTCAAGCCCGTCAAATGGCGTTCCATCGGACCATTTCGCGGCGGCCGCTCGGTTGCTTCGACAGGCGTTGTCGGTGATTCCAAAACTTATTATATGGGCACGACCGGCGGCGGACTTTGGAAAACCGATGATATGGGAATCAGTTGGCGGAATATTTCGGACGGATTTTTTAAGACCGGAACAATCGGGGCGATCGCGGTCGCGGAAAGCGATCCGAATG
Source organism: Acidobacteriota bacterium (assembly GCA_031431735.1). Taxonomy (GTDB): domain Bacteria; phylum Acidobacteriota; class Blastocatellia; order Pyrinomonadales; family Pyrinomonadaceae; genus JAFDVJ01. The sequence goes on from JANPDZ010000513.1 coordinate 10,969, forward strand.
TCGTCTATGTCGGTATGGGCGAACACGCGATTCGCGGCGTAATGACACATTCCGGCGACGGCGTTTATAAATCAACCGACGCGGGAAAAACCTGGAAGAAAATCGGTTTGGATCTGACTCAGCATATTTCGCGGATCATTGTTCATCCGAAAAATCCCGACATTGTTTATGTTGCCGCACAAGGCGCTTTATACAGCAACTCGAAAGAACGCGGTCTGTATAAATCAACCGACGGCGGCGCGATGTGGAAAAATGTTTTGTTTGTTGACGAAAAAACCGGTGCAGTTGAACTTTCGATGGACGCGAGCAATCCGCGGATACTTTACGCGGCGATGTGGGAACACGGTCGGCTTCCGTGGAAAGTGATCAGCGGCGGCCCGGGAAGCGGTTTGTATAAATCAACCGACAGCGGCGAAACGTGGGGAAAAATGACCGAGGGTTTGCCCGAAGAAATGGGCAAGATGGCGATTGCCGTCAGCCGTTCTAATCCTGAAAAAGTTTATGCCTTGATCGAAAGCGATTCAAATAGTGAAAAGCGCGGTTTGTATGTTTCAAATAATGCCGGAAAAAGCTGGAGTCAGGTGACAAATGATAATCGGCTTGTGCAAAGGGCCTGGTACTATATCGAATTGTTCATTGATCCGAAAAATGAAAATACTATCTATGTTCTCAGCGCTCCGGCATTGCGTTCAAATGACGGCGGCAAGACATGGGAAAATTTGTCCGGCACGCACGGCGATTATCACGATCTGTGGATCAATCCCGAAAATTCAAACAACTTTGTAATTTCAAATGATGGCGGTGCCGCGATAACTTTCAACAAGGGAAAAACATGGAGCGTCCAAAGCAACATGCCGACGGCGCAGTTTTATCGCATCAATGTTGACAATCAGTTTCCATATCGAATCTACGGCGGACAACAGGATAATTCGTCTGTTTCGATCGCCAGCCGTGAATTCGGAAGCGGCGGCATTTCGCCGGCAAGCTGGACATCTTCCGCCGGCGGCGAAAGCGCGTTTCTTGCGTTTGATCCCGACAAACCTGATTTCGTTTTAGGCGGAAGTTATCAGGGAACGATCGAAGTGGTGGACGTAAAAGCAAAAGCCGGCACGAATATTATGGCGGCACCGATTCAATACCTCGGCATGGATGCCAAAGACATAAAGTATCGCTATAACTGGAATGCTCCGATCATCTGGAGCAAACACGAACCGAATACTTTCTATCATGGCTCACAATATCTGCTTAAAACGAGCGATTTCGGCAAAACGTGGAAAGAAGTTTCGCCTGATCTGACACGCAACGAAAAAGAAAAACAGGGCAAAGGCGGCGGCCCATATACAAACGAAGCGGTCGGCGCGGAAAATTACGGAACGCTCGCATATGTCGCGGAATCGCCGCACGAAAAAGGAGTTATCTGGACGGGTAGCGATGACGGATTAGTCCAATTGACCAGAGACGGCGGCGCAACGTGGAAAAATGTCACGCCAAACGGTTTGGCAGAATGCCTGATCAATGCGATCGAAGTTTCGCCATTTGATAAAGGAACCGTCTATATCGCAACAACTCGTTTCAAATTCAACGATCACGCGCCCGGCTTATACAAAACCACGGATTACGGAAATTCCTGGACGAAAATTAACAACGGAATTCCTTCAGATGCGTTCACACGCGTCGTGCGCGAAGACGAAGTAAGAAAGGATCTGTTGTTTGCCGGCACCGAACTCGGCTTGTTTATTTCGTGGAATGGCGGCAAAAACTGGTCGCCTTTTCAATTGAATCTGCCGATCACGCCGATCACCGATCTGCGCGTTCATAAAGGTAATCTGATCGCTTCGACTTCGGGCAGATCTTTTTGGATATTGGATGATTTGAACTTGATTCGTCAATATAATAAGGATGTCGCGCCTTTCTCGATCTATCAGCCCGCCAATGCTTACCTCGTTAATGGTTCTAGTGAATTGGATGAATCAGAAGAAGACTTTACCGGAGCCAATCGGTTCAGAGGTGTTAATCCGGCAAACGGTATTGTCGTTTACTACAATTTGCCGGAGTTAAAAAAGACTGACCAAATTTCGTTGGAGATCAAAGACGCGTCGGGCAAAGTTGTTCGCAGTTTTTCGTCAAAGGCGGACGAGAAGTTCAAAAAATATGACGGCGGACCATCAGCGGAACCGCTTTTATCGAAATCAAAAGGACTCAACCGATTTGTTTGGGATTTGCGTTACCCGACAATGCCGGGCGTGCCGAATGTTTATATCGAAAGCAGTTACGCCGGACACAAAGCAATTCCGGGTAAATATAGTATTACCCTGAAAATGGGCGAACAAAAAATTTCGACCGAAGCCGGGATTCTTGCCAATCCGCTTTACCCGACAACCGTCGCAACCTATCAGGAATACCATCAGCTAATGTCCGATATGGAAATGGAAGTAACCTTGATGCACCGAATGGTCAACAGCCTTTTTGAAAAACAAAAGCAGCTTGATTCGTTGCTGGCTTCATTGCCTGAAGGCGAAAAATTCAATACTGTCAGAAAAGAAGGCGAGGCGCTTTTGAAAAAAATGAAAGCGTGGGACGAAGAAATGGTTCAGCGTAAATCAAAGGCTTATGATGATGTCGAGAATTTCCCAAATAAGTTCACGGCAAATTATATGTATCTGATCAACCAAACCGAAAGCGATATACCGAGAGTGAATCAGCCTTCTCTGGACTTGCTGAAACAATTAAATGGTGAATGGACAGTCCTCAAGGGAAAGGGAACCGAAATTCTCGAAAAGGACATTCCCGCGATGAATAAACTCCTGTGGGATGCCGGCAAAGGCGCGATTTGGAAAGATTGAATGGCCGGTCAAGTTGCAATTAATCCAAAGTCTGTAATCTAAGTTTTCTTAGGTTTTTATCTTTGCAAGTAAAAGCGAGAGGGGCGCAATTCCGATTTGTCCACCTTGGGTTTGATAAAAGAGGTGAGACAGATATTTGTTTTAATGAAGCTACTTAATAATCGTAAATTCAATGACAAGTTTCCTCCCAAATATTATAATGGACGCATAACACTCCACCAA
>JANPDZ010000514.1:0-2658 GCA_031431735.1 Acidobacteriota bacterium
GCACTTTTTGGAAAAACGCTTTTTGCGACAAAAGTGCAAAAAAGGTCGCAAATTTACCAACTTTGCCACAGATGTTTAGTTAAAGTATGTAGATACAGGTCTTAGTTATTTTGTCAATTTCCAATTTCGTCCAAAGTCTAATACTAATACAATGGTTTTCGTGTCGGCGAAAATTCTTTTCCCGCTTTCCTACTCTTTTAAGAAGTTCGTGAATGTGGCGCGGACGTTTTCCGCTTCCGGTTTGTTTCGATGCTTTATGTTGCAAAAGCTGTCTTTGGTCAAAGTTTTTCAAGCGCACGGATTCAACATCTTGACCGCTAAAAGATTCGCCGTCGCTCGTCACAGCAATATTCACTACACCAAAATCCACGTCCAAAATATCAGTCGGAATTATCGGACTTTCTTCGGGAACATCGCAGACAGCATTAAGAAAGAATTGTCCTTTGCGGTAAATCAAATCTATTTCACCTTTCAAATATGGCAGAAGTTTTCTTTGATAATCACCGCAAACAAACGGAACGTCTTGACGACCTCTAACCGTCCAGATAGAAACAAGATCGTTTTTCTTAAAACGGATAATTCTGTCGTCGTAGGCAATCGAACCCGTTTCACGGAAAAATCGTTGTGTTTTTTGGTCAAGTTTATAAGCATCGGCAACTTTGGCGATTGCCCGAACAACAACTTGAGCCGACAAATTAAAGTTTTGACGGATTGCGTGATACGTCAATTTATGCAAGTTAAATTGCTTAAAAATGGAGTTCTCAAATGCTTCTTTGGAAATCTGATCACACGCCTTGTTTGCTTCTCTCAAAGTTTCAAGCAAAGCGTCTTTTTGGCTATCCAAAGTTTTAAGCTTGAGATTAACAATCAACTTCATACTCTCAAGTATGGAGTATTTAGAGGTCAAATAGAAATAAGGAATGCGCTCATCCACCACCAATTTTGCTACGCACTAAAATTGAAAGTGGTGTCCGCGCTAATTTTCTGATGAAACAGCCTATTTGAGATTATAACGCGACTCGAAAGATTTTGCACAATAATTCGTTTAAGTATAAAATCCAATTGTGGCATACAGCAATTTTAAAAATTTATTGGAATTTGAGAAAAAATTCAGCATTAAAAATCGCAGATTAAATTTATTTGATGTGATTCCAAAGGTGCAAGTGAGCGAAGATTTACAAAAAGCGTTGTTGATTGCCAACGAACTGCCAATAAAAAGCGAAAAAGCAAAGTCTGAAATGATTGTCGCTCCGATTTTGATTGAACTTCGCAACCAAAGCGATAAATTTTTTACATTTTTTTCGGGCGACACTTTGAATGTTGATGAAGACAACGACCTCAACGGCGAATGTGATTTTATTTTAGCCAAAGACACAGGTTCTTTTGAGCTGAGTTTTCCGATAATGCAGATTGTTGAAGCCAAACGCAACGATGTTGAAATCGGGATTCCGCAATGTGCCGCACAAATGCTCGGAGCAAAAATTTTCAATCAACAAAATGGTGTTAACCTTGATTTTATTTACGGTTGCGTAACTACCGGCGATGACTGGCTTTTTATGAAATTAACCGACGAGCTTCACATCAACACAAAAAAATACTATCTCGGAAACATCGAAGAATTACTAGGCGTTTTTCAAATTATCATCAATCTTTTTCGGTAATAGACGCGAACAATTTTGCACAAAGAACTCCTTTGCTCCCGATTTTTTTAAGGTTGAAATTCTCTATTTTCGTTTTGGAGGATGTTCGCCGACTATCACCAAAACTCTCCTCAGATTCTTAACTCTTTGCCGATTCAGTTTCAAAACTTTGATGGTGACGCGACCTTTTGCAGTTTTGCCAATAATTTCGGTAAAATCCTCGTTCCACACAAAATGCTCATCCCAAATATCTTTGCGTGGATTGTAAAGTTGTGCAGTTGTGTGACTTATTTCATCAAAGGCTTCTGTTTTGGTTGACTTAAAACCATTGCAACCTTGGCAAGCGAGCGCGAGATTTTCCAAATCGTCTGTGCCGCCTTTTGAAGTTGGATGGAGATGTTCGACTGAAAACGGGTCGGATGAAAAATCAAGCGGGGTTAGTAACTGAAAGCGACTATCTGAACATTTCTGCACATACCTCAACATTGGTGTAGATTTTTATCGGTAATTGTTCAACTTGAAATTTAGACGGTCGCCTTCATTATGCTATAATTTATATTAGTTTCAGCAACTTACAGGGATTTATGAAGTCTGTCAAAGTCCGTCTCGAATTGAATTATAAACAATCTACGCTTGCCCGCAAACACGCCGGAACGGCGCGATTTGCTTATAATTGGGGATTAGCAAAATCACAAGAATTGATTCAAAAAGGAGAGAAAAGACTTTCCGCAATTGACCTTCATAAACTTTGGGTAGCAGAGGTTAAAAGTGCCAACAGATGGACTTACGACGTCTCAAAATGCGCTCCTCAACAAGCCTTTCGGAATCTTGATGAAGCCTATCGGCGAGTCTTCAAAGTCAAAGGAACGCACCCACCAAGATTCAAGAAGAAAGGAATTAAGGATAAATTCTATTTGGAAGGTGTCATAAAAGTTGACGGAACGAGAATCAAATTACCAAAGTTCGGTTGGTTGAAATGTTCCGAAGTTTTGCCAAATGCGGAAGTTAAGAATGTCGT
>JANPDZ010000515.1:0-1551 GCA_031431735.1 Acidobacteriota bacterium
ACTTCGGCTTTTGCCTCGACCGTTTCTACCACGACTTCCGCTTTTGCTTCGACCGTTTCTACCACGACTTCGGCTTCAACGCCTTTTTCGCGTTTCGGGTCGAGAAGATGCGTTATTTCCGCAACCGCCGTTTTTGAAAGCACGAGTTTTTCGTGATAGATCAGATCGTAAATGTTCAGTCCGAAACTGTTTGTAACTTTCGTTTTCTTAACATTGCGCGACGACAGGATCAAATTTGCGTTGTCGAGCGAATCAACAATCAATGTTTTCGCGCGTTTTTTCGCGTCAGCCAGCCCGAGTGTCGTCAATACGTTCAAAAACTCTTTTGTTTTCGGATTGGCGAACGTGATTTCATCAACAACGATGATGTTTCCTTCGCGCAATCTTTCCGAAAGAGCCGAGCGCAGTGCGCCGCGCCGCATTTTCTTCGGCAAAAGTGATGACCAATCGCGCGGCTGCGGTCCGTGAACATTACCGCCGCCTTTCCAAAGAGGCGACCGAAGCGACGCGATTCGCGCGCGGCCTGTTCCTTTCTGCTTCCACAGTTTACGTCCCGAACCGGAAACATTACCGCGAGTTTTCGTCGCCGAAGTTCCCTGCCGGCGATTTGCCAGATGATTTTTGACTGCCGTATGAATTAACGATTCGTTGAGCTCGACACCAAATACGGCATCTGCCAGCGTTACTTCACCGACTTCTATGTTATTCAAATTGCGAACCTTGACGGTAGGCATAATATTAACTCCGTTAGTGGTCAGTGGTCAGTGGTCAGTGGTCAGTGGTAACTGCCAACTGCCAACCGCCAACTGCCTATCTACTTTTCTTTACAACAACTAAGCTTCCGTTCGGTCCCGGCACTGCGCCGCGAACCATGATCAGATTGTTTTCGACATCAACTTTCGCGACCGTCAAACCTTTGACAGTAACCCGTGCATCGCCCATGTGTCCTGACGACTTCGTACCCTTGATAACCCGCGAAGGATAAGCCGATTGACCGATCGATCCCGGTTCGCGAACATTCATCGAACCGTGTGACTCCGGACCGCGTTTGAAGTTATGTCGTTTGATCGTTCCCGCGAAACCGCGGCCTTTCGATTTCCCGACCACTTCAACTTTATCGCCGTCCGAGAATAAATCCGCTTTTACCTGATCGCCGACATTAACATCGGCTTCGCTTTCGAGTCGAATTTCCTTCAAAACACGGGTCGGCGGTGTGCCGCTTCCGGTTTTTTCAAAGTGACCGCGCATGGGCTTTGTAACATTTTTCAACCTGATCGGATTGTCTTCGACAAGTCCGAGTTGAACCGCGTTATAGCCATCTTTGCCAGTCGCCGTTTTTGTTTGAATAACAACGCAAGGCCCTGCCTTGATGACGGTTACGGGTGTGACCGTGCCGTCTTCAGCGAAAATCTGCGTCATTCCAACTTTTCTACCGATGATACCGTTAATCATCATTATCTCCATTTCGGATTTCGGATTTCGGATTTCGGATTGGATTCTTATAAATCCCAAATCCGCAATCTCATATCCCAAATCGTTTTAGCTTTTGCC
>JANPDZ010000516.1:0-2782 GCA_031431735.1 Acidobacteriota bacterium
CGAAAAATCTTCGTGTTCCCTTAGTGAAACTTCGTGGATAGTTATTTCAAATAATCTCTATTGTTTATTTTTAACTTTGCGACTCTGCGCCTTTGCATCTTTGCGTTGAGAAGATAGTTGGAGTTTTCCGGCGTTTCGTGGCAAACTCAATTTAATCTGAAATCTGAAATCTGAAATCTGAAATCTTATGACATATCAACCGAAAATTTTAGCGTTTGCAGGCGCGCTGCGAAAGGATTCAACCAACAAAAAAGCCCTGAAAATAGCCGTTCAAGGTGCGGAAAAAGCGGGCGCGGAAGTTACCTTTATTGATTTGAAAGACTTTCCCGTGCCGCTTTACGACGGCGATCTTGAAGCCTCGAGCGGTTTGCCCGAAAACGCTGCGAAATTGATTGAATTGATGCTCGCGCACGACGGTTTTCTTATTGCTTCGCCCGAATACAACAGCGGAATTTCGGGAACTCTGAAAACCTATATTGATTGGACATCGCGTCCGCACGGCGAGCGTGCGGCAGGTGCGGCTTACGCGGGAAAATTTGCTTCCATAATGTCGGCTTCGCCCGGTGGACTCGGCGGAATCCGCGCTTTGCCAAATGTTCGTACAATTATAGCTTCAATGGGCGTTCACGTTTTAGCGGAAGATTTCGCGCTCGCCAAATCGCACGAAGCCTTTGCGGAAGACGGCTCGGCAAAAAGCGAATTTGTCCAGAATGCGCTCGAAAAATTGGGCAAAAATCTGGCGGAAATTTTAATAAAGGTAAAAGGTTAAAATCGTGTCGGGAAACTTTATTTATTTGTCAAAATTATTTTCGGCGGCTTTTATTTTTACGATTTTCGTAATTTCAGCCGCCGGGCAGAAATACGTTTCGCCGGATGCGGTGGAAACGACGGCGATAGATGCCGCCGGATTAAAATCCCTGATTAAATCGCCGGAAAAGAAACAGCCGATATTGATAAACTTTTGGGCGACGTGGTGCGGGCCGTGCAAGGTCGAATTTCCCGAACTCGTCAGAATTGACGCTGATTATCGCGCCCAAGGTCTGCGGTTTATCATCGTTTCGATTGACAATTTCGGCGCGATGGATTCAATTGTCGCCGATTTTCTAAAAAGCTACGAATCAACGATGCCGTCTTACTTGCTTGACCTTTCATCGCGCCGGCAAATCACCAAAGCGATTCGCCAAATTGCGCCGAATGCCCGCGTCGGTCTTCCTTTAACTCTGCTTTATGATAAAAACGGCAAACTTGTTTATCAAAAAAACGGTGTGGTAGATGCAAAAATTTTGCGAACGAAAATTGACAAAATTTTAGCTGTCAAAACCGCGCCGAGAATGTAAAATAAAAGGATGTTACATTCTTGAAAAATCGGATTATGTAGGCTGTGCTTTTGCGTGAGTCGCGTCAGGATATTTGAATCAATCAAATAACTCATATTTGCATATTTTCTCTTTTGGTATAGATACTTTCACGGCTGTCATCAAAAGTTGTGGGAATTTTATCCGAAAACAACGTTAATGAATCAAGTTCGGCAATCCATTCGTCATCCGAAGCAGTCTCGTAGAAAGATTTTTCATCCGCTTTTTTATTGATTGTCTCTTCAATCACTTCAACGAGAAAAGTTTCTACCGTCAACCCAAGCGATTTTGCTCTGGCACTCAGACGGCTTTCGATTTCAGGTTTTAGTTCAAGTGTTACTGTCATTCGCACATTTTAGCACAGCAATTTTCCAAAATGTAAGTTTTTGTGCAAAATACAAAGTGATGATTGATTTAAGAAGCGACACAGTGACAAAACCAACGCCGCAGATGCGGAAAGCGATGGCGGAAGCCGATGTCGGCGACGACGTTTACGGCGAAGACCCGACCGTTAATCTTTTGCAGTTAAAAGCCGCCGAAATTTTTGGCAAAGAAGCCGCACTGTTTGTCCCGACGGGTTCGATGGGCAATCAAATTGCTGTCAAACTTCATACAAAGCCGGGCGATGAAATCATCATCGAAGAGCGCGGGCATATTTTTAATTGGGAAATGGGAATGCCCGCGATCGCCTCTGGTGTCGGCATTCGCCCGGTGCGCGCCGCGAACGCGAGCGGAATGCTGACGTGGGGCGAGATCGAAACGGCTTTGCACATCAATCAGCCGTATTACGCTTGTCCGACCGCGTTGATCTGTCTTGAAAACACGCATAATTTCGGCGGCGGCAGCGTGATGAGCGCGACCGCCACGGACGAAATCTGCGAAAACGCCCATAAATTAAATTTGCGCGTTCATCTCGATGGCGCACGGATTTTTAATTCGGCAATCGCGCAAAATGAAACGGTCGCTAATCTCACAAGATCGGTTGATTCCGTGCAGTTTTGTCTGTCAAAAGGTTTGGGCGCGCCGGTCGGTTCGCTTGTTTTGGGAACTAAAGAATTTATCGCGGAAGCAAGAATTTGGCGCAAACGCTTCGGCGGCGGCATGCGGCAAGCCGGAATCCTTGCGGCGGCCGGACTGATCGCGCTCGAAGAATCGCCGAAACGTCTGCATATTGACCACGAAAATGCGCGCCGTCTGGCGGAAGGCGCGGCGAAACTGAAAGGCGTTTCGATTGACGCTGGATTAGTTCAAACCAATATCGTCATTTTCGATGTTTCGGAAACCGGCAAAACATCGGCTGAAATCTGCGCCGCGCTCAAGGAAAAAGACATTCACGCGAGCCCCTTCGGCACCGCGATCCGGATGGTCACGCATTGCGACGTTTCGCAGGCAGATATTGAAACAACACTTTTGGAATTGGAAAACTG
>JANPDZ010000517.1:0-5250 GCA_031431735.1 Acidobacteriota bacterium
AATGGAGATAATTTTTCTGTCGGGTTATACGGAAGAAGAAAAACTCGAAATTGCGCGGCGGCATCTTGTTCCAAAACAGGTTGAGGAAAACGGACTCGCCAAAGAGGACGTGAAATTTGAGCGCAAAGCTCTGACAAAAATCATCGGCGAATACACGCAGGAAGCCGGACTTCGCCAACTCGAAAGAGAGATCGGCAAGGTTTGCCGCAAGGTTGCGCGCCGCAAAGCCGAAGAAGAAGACAAATTTGAAGCCGTCAAGGTGACGGCTGTAATCGTCAAAGATTTTCTTCGCGCGCCGAAGATATTTCCTGAAGAAGCGTTGAAAAAAGACTCGATCGGAACGGTTACAGGGCTTGCGTGGACGGCTGTCGGCGGCGATATTCTGTTTATCGAAGTCTTGAAAACTCGCGGCAAAGGCAAATTGCAATTAACCGGACAACTCGGCGAAGTGATGCAGGAATCAGCGCAAGCCGCGTTTTCATACGCCAAATCACGCGCTGTCGAACTCGGAATTAACGAAGAAGATTTTGACAATTTTGATATTCACATTCATATTCCCGAAGGCGCGATTCCAAAGGACGGGCCGAGCGCGGGACTCACTCTGGCAACTGCGATGGTTTCGGTTCTTTCGCAGCGCCCCGTTAGAAAAGAAGTGGCGATGACGGGCGAGATAACTTTAAGGGGCAACGTCCTGCCGGTTGGCGGAGTCAAAGAAAAACTTCTGGCGGCAAGACGGGCACATATCAAGACGGTTATTATGCCTGCGCCAAATAAACGCGATTTGGAAGATTTACCTCAGGAAGTTCTTGACGATTTGACATTTATATTTGTAGAGAATGTGCGCGAGGTCTTTAGCGAGGCACTGCGCGAAAAAATAGTGCCGAATGTTAAAGCAAAGGCGCAAACGGCGAAGGCGAAACCATAAGGATCGTCAATGGAATTTGTTGTTTTGATAAGCGATTTGCGTGAACGTCAATATTTATCGGCATTTCGTGCGTTGACAAGGGCTTTTTTAGATGTTATTTTTGAGAAGTTTAAGTCTGTCATTTATAATTAATAAAAGACAAAAAGAAACTTTTCGTATTTTATGGCGTTAGCAATTTGGACGCTATGTGTTTTAGGTCGTTTTACTGATTCGCCCTAACCCTGCTTGTGAGTTGCAACATTTTCGTATTTGAGAAACTTTTGCAACGCACAAAATTTTATAAAAGGAGTATAGACGAACTGATGAAAACATACCTTTTTAAGGTTTTCAGTTTTACCGCAATTTTAATTTTTGGATTTAATTCTTTCGTGTCGGCGCAAGTAACTTCGAGCGTTTCGGATGGAAGAAATAACACGAAACCCGTGCAGGCTGAACAAGCCGAAGCGCGAATTCTGCAAGTTACAAACGATTCGGGCAGATATTTCAAACAAGGATTATTAAATCTGCAAGACAATCGCCGCCCGCAGGCGCGTGACGATTTCGACAAATCGGTCGAGATCTTTCTGATGTCGGGCATCAATCTGACTTCGAATAACAATGCAAAGGCGAGAGATTGTTACAATCAACTGATTGAAACCGTTTATCGGATGGAATTTCCGAGCGATAAACAAACTCCGCAAATTCGCTCTCTTGCGGCAACTTGTAGCTGGAATATTGACAACGATTTGGCTGATAAAGTTGCCAAACTGGTTGTTACCGCTCCGATCAATGAACAGCCGACTAACACTAATTCATTGATCGCATCAGTTGTTCCGAACAATTCAAATCAAACAACCGAGATCACGCAGGGTTTTACCGATCAGAAATTTGAAGCCTCGCCCCTTGATGATTTATCGAAACTCGAACTCACTCAGGAAGAAACAAACATCGAAACTGTCCAATCTCAACAGCAATTTCAATTGGTGCAGGTTGCGGTTTCAAATAATTCGCTTGGCTTGAAATTTCAGGTTCATCCGATGATTCAGCAGTACATCAATTATTTTCAGGGACGCGGACGTGCGACGATGGCAACCGGACTTTATCGTTCGGGAATGTTTATGCGGATGGCGCGGCGAATTTTCCGTGAAGAGGGAATTCCCGAAAATATGGCGTGGCTTGCGCAGGTCGAAAGCGCGTGGAAACCGACCGCGATGTCGTGGGCGGCCGCTTCCGGTTTGTGGCAATTTATTCCGGGAACCGGCGCGCGTTTCGGTTTGCGGAAAACTGCTTACGTTGACGAACGCAATAGTTTTGAAGGTGCAACCCACGCTGCCGCACGTTATTTGAAATTCCTTGTCAATCGCTATAACGGTAACTGGGAATTAGCGATGGCGGCTTATAATTCGGGCGAGGGCAATGTGGATCGCGCGATTGCCCGTGCCGGAGTTCCCAATTTCTGGATCGCTTACCCATATTTGCCGAAAGAAACCCGCAACTATGTGCCGACTATTTTAGCGACGATCTTGATTGCGAACAACCCGCAACAATACGGTTTCGGACAAGTTCGCCCCGCTCCGCAATTGATGTATGATCAGGTTCGTGTGCCGTCTTCGACGAGTCTCGGATTGCTCGCCCAGGCTTCCGATACAACGGTTGAATATCTGCGTTACTTAAATCCCGAACTTCGCACGAATATGACTCCGCCCGAACCGTATGTTGTTCGCGTTCCGGCGGGCAAAGCGGGCGAAGTCGTCGCGATTTTCAAACGAATGCCGAACACCAAAGTTAATAATACGGCTTTGTCAAAAGCGGTGACGGGCGAAACCTGGCAGAACATTTCCAATCGCACAGGTATTTCCGTTGCTGACTTGATGGCGGCAAATCCGGGAATGGCGGTGCCGAGCGGCAAGGTCTTTATCCCGAACGGAAACGGTGTGAAAAACACATCGTATCAACGTCCGACCAATCAACCGACAACCGTGCAGACAACCGGCGGAGTGCGAGTTGTCAAAGCAGTTTCGGGAGATACAGTGGTGAAAGTAGCGCAACGCTATGGTGCAAACGCGGTCGAAGTTGCCAATCTTAACGGAATGACTTCGGTCAACGCGCCTTTGGCAGCGGGTCGCGAAGTCAAAATCCCGGTCAGATAATTTCGTCTGAATTATTAGATAAAAAGCGGAGGCTAAAATTTTAGCCTCCGCTTTTTTTCGTGTCAGAACCGGCCGCGTTAGCGGATGGTAATCTCAAGGTGCGCGTTAAAAGTGTTTCAAAAAATCAGCTAAAAGCTAATAAGTGCTTTGTAAATTAAGTTTTCTGATATTTTTTAACGCAGAGAGCGCAGAGAACGCAGAGAAGCTATTTAACAATCATCCTGTAAATTCAAGTATTAATAAAAAACTCTGCGATCCCTGCGGTCTCTGCGTTAATATTAAAAAACTTATTTTACAGAGTACAGAGTAACAAGCAGGTGAGCAAAAGTAATCAAGTATTTTGCTTCGTTCAGAGTCCAAACGCGGAACGCACTTTGATTGCCCGCCGCGCTTCGCTGGCGGGCACACGGCTTGTGCGTGGACTCTGAACGAAGAGCAAAATGTCGCAAAACTTATGCTCACCTGCTTAGCTGATTTTGAACCTCATTTTTTGAGGCAATTTGGTTTAACTTTACATCTTAAAAAGAATTGGACGGCTTGGGCTTGCGTCCGCAGAAAACGGTGCGATTTGCAGATTTAGCAGATAATTGCCGTCAGCAATTTCGTTCGGAACATAAATCAGTTCGGTGATTGTATTGTGAATCAAACTCGCCTCCGAAATTTCAAACGCGCCTTGCCCGACATTCCAGAAGATTCGATGGTTTGAAAGTTTTCCACCGTCAAAGATACGGTCAATCGAAGGCATATCAACAAGCAGATGCTTGATGCCGATTTCGCTGATAAATTCAATCGCTTCGGTCGAGAAAAACGGCGGAATTTCTTCCAAATAAGTTTTTGACAATTTGCTTTCGTCATTTGGCAGAGTGCGAATTATCAGTCCGTCAGAACCATCTGCGGTAGTGGATGGAACTTCCGATTGCCGATTTAACACGTCGCTACCGCTCTGTGTTCTGACAGATTGCAAAGCCTTTTCAATTACCTTTCGCGTAATCAATTTATCGTCGTCGCTTAATTTAACCGCATAAGTTTCAATCGAATCGCCGGCATTTTCCGGTTCAACAGTAATCAAAACTGACGGAATAAACACGTCTTTCAAACAATGGTGAATAGAAATTCGTTCGTGTGTGATGTGTCCGACGCATTCAGTGTGCGTTCCGTTGCAGTGCGGAATGAATTTATATTGTTCAAAATTGCAACTTCCGCCGCGACGCGTATCTCCAACAAAATGTTCATCTTGGTATGCCTTCGCCGTAGCTTTTTCAACGCCGTAAATATTCGGCTGGACAGAATTAAATTCAAGCGGAATCGAAATATCAAGCGGATTTTCGCCGTCAATCTTGTAAATTTGATTATTTATGTGGACGGAAAGAAACATTGATTATGGTTTGAGCATTTTCCAAATTTCACCGTCAACTCTTTCTAAGTCTTCGGCTGAAAGTTTGCCGATCTTTCGCACAATTCGCGCTTTATCAATCGTCCGCATTTGAAAAACCATGACGATTGAAGTTTGCGTCAAACCGTTTTCAGCCGAAGACTCAATTTTCACTTCAAATTTAAAACGTAGAACCTTCAAATTTGAAGTAATCGGTGCAACCATCAACATCGGTTTGTACGGCAACTGCGGGACGGCGACCGCTTTGCTCACGCCCGTCGCTGGCGGGCAAACTCACCAACAAAATATCTCCACGAGCCATTACAATTTTTCCTCTAAAGATTCTTCAAATTTCAGAAAATCTTCGTCGCTTGCCACTTCCCATTGGTCAATTTCAGATTGCAAATCTTCGTCCGTGTCAGTTTCGATAATAATTTGCACCCGATCGTTTTCCTTGAGCGTCGCGGGAACGCCCGTAACAGGCTTGAAAATGCCGTGTTCGTAAATTGCTTCAAGTATCGTGTTCATAATGGCTGATTTTATCACAATCGGAAAACAAGCGGAATCGAAATAGTGCGGTCAATTGTAATGCCTCAGTGGTAAGTTATTTTCAAAGTAAACTAAAACTGTAAGACTGGAGCGCAAGCATCCTTGCTTGCCATGAGCCTCGCTTCGAGGCGAAAAAGCCATTCATAACTTTATTTCTGACACATTACAAAGAACTTAATGCCTCAGTGATAAGTGATGAACGGAGCGCGGGACATTCGCGGCTTACCTCAGCACAGAGCGCGAAAATGGCGTTTGCGAGAGAAGTGCCGTCGAAT
>JANPDZ010000518.1:0-12372 GCA_031431735.1 Acidobacteriota bacterium
CGAAAAAGAAAATTAAATTCAATCATTATCGCTTTATTTTAGCGTCTTTTCGCCTTCGCGGGCAAACTTCTTCTTTTCTATGCTACGCAATTTTTAGACCGCTCAGTAATGGAATAATTTATGTTATTTAGCAGGTCAGCATACATTCTGTGACATTATGACATTGCGGAAACACGCTACGCTCGTAAGTGTGTTTCGCGCCCTTACGAGCGTAGCGGGCTTGCGGCATTATGTTACAAAACTTTTACTCATCTGCTTAACTTGCTTGTAATGCACAGTTTCTAAGTGAAAAGGGTATAAGGTGCTACTTTATCAAATTCAAACTTTTTCACTTTTTCACTTTTTCACTTTTTCACCTTTTCACTTTTTTTACTTTTGCACCCAAAATATGTTCTTTTTAAGATAAAATTTATGCTATTATTATTTTGGTTGGAAAACCTGCCAAATTCGCGCTTTAACTCAATAAACTCTTCCTCAAACAGTCGTAAATGGTGAATTATTACGAAAACCTGAAGGTTTCACCAAAAGCATCTAATGCCGAGATAAAATCGGCATATCGAAGACTTGCGCGAAAACTCCATCCTGATAAAAACAATGGTTCGGAAGAAAAAGCCAAAGAGTTTGCAAAAGTCGCCAAAGCCTACGAAATTCTCGGCAATCCGCAGCAGCGTGCCGATTATGACCGTCAGATACTTCAGACCGAATACAAAAGTTCTTCAAACGGAGATTCGGTTTTTACATTGGAAAACGAATATGCCAGACGTTGGCGTCAGATGGTTTATGAACGCCGTTATAATGAAATAATTGACCGGATGATCGCCGATGAACGCCGCGAATCGGTCGCTCTGCAAAAAATTATATTCCCAATGGTCGGACTTTTTGTTTCGACATTTGTCGTCGCCGTTTTTAAACCCGCATTTTTTACACATTCGCCAATCATTCTGCAAATAATAATGATCGCGTTATTCCTCGTCGGCGTAATTCATCTTTTTTCAAGACTTCGGTCAGCTTTTGAACGTTATACTTACGACGAAAATATTCACGATTCGATTCTCGATGAAAACGAACCCGAAGCAAAACCTTATTCGCGTGTCGCGGCAATTGCTTTTATTGTCGGCGGCATTTTACTAAGTCTTGGCGGCGGACTTCTTATCGGCAACTATCTGGATCTATTCATTGGTGCCATGATGCCCTCGGTTTATTCACATAATTTTCAGATAGAGTTTATCTTTTATCCGCCAATCGTCGTTCTTTTTGTGGATTTGATGCACAATGTCGCTTCAAAATTTGATTGATGTGCTTGACTTTTCATTTTTCGAATTTTATACTCTGTAGTTTCTCTTAAACGAGAATCTTTTATTTTAGTAAGAACAAAGAACTATGCCGAATCATAAATCAGCAGAAAAACGTGTTAGACAAACAGTCAAACGCAACTTGATCAACAAAAGCAATCAAAGCCGCCTTCGTACGCAAATCAAAAAACTTCGTGCGGCACTCGCTTCGGGCGATAAAACCCAAAGCGCCGAGCTTTTGTCACCAACAGTTTCTTCAATTGACAAAGCAGTTAATAAAGGTATTTTGCACAAAAATACAGCGGCACGTTACAAATCCCGTTTAACGTCGCACGTCAATGATTTGACGTAATAACAATTTCGCCTCATACTTTAATCATTCATAGTTTTCTCCTTTGAATGGAACGGAAGCAAGCCTTAAGCAAGTTTGCTTCCGATTTTTTTGGATTAGTTTTTTAACGCGGGTGGCGCAGAGTTGCCAAGACGCAAAGATAAAAGAAAAAAAGGAAATATTGACTTAATCGAAAAACCTTAAAAACTTTGCGCCTCTGCGCCTCTGCGCCTTTGCGCCTTTGCATTAAAAAAAATCTTTATAAATTAACAATCTCGCAAACGAGCATTTCTAATTGCATTCGCGCGCCCAAGTTTCCGCCGCCGCCTTTTGAGGTTTTGATCGCCAAATCAGCGGCGGCAAGCCTCCCGATAATGTGTAGCAATTTCTTTTCGTCGCTCTTTCGTGCCGAAGCGAGAAAGTCTTCGTGAAATTTCGGATGCAGTTTCATCAGGCGAACAACCTCAGTTCGTTCAACGCCTTGCTGCATCAATGTTTTTGCCATCAAAGTCCGGCGCAGATTATGCGCAATCAACCCGAGAAGCATCAAAGGCTCAGCACCGTCGTCAAGAATTTTTTTCAAGATTTGCAAAGGTTTGCGTTTATCCTTGCCGAAAAGATGGTCGGTCAGATCAAAATTTGGGATCTCACGCGAATTGGTCACAAGCGATTCGACCAATTCGTAAGAAACAATTTTATCGGGCAAGGCGGCGGTCGTGATTTTTCTAATTTCGTTTGTCAGCCGACGCAAATTGTCGCCGACGAGCGCGACCAGATGATACAAAGCCTTTTCTTCCGCGTCAAAACCCAGTTCCCGCATCTCTTTGCGCGCCCAAATGACGAGTTCGTTGTCCTTGAATTTTGCAAATTCGACCGCGCAGGAATTTTCTATAAGAAGTTTTGACATCTTGCGCCGTTTGTCTATTTCATCGGCAATAAAAATCACCACCGAAGTTTCCGCCGGCCGCTTGAGGTATGCCGTCAAAACCGCTTCGTAATCTTCTTTAAGTGTATCTTTTGTGCCGGTTGCCGAAATTTTGACATCAGTGATCCGTATCACGCGGCGCGGCGCGATCATCGGCAATTGTTCGGCCGAAGCCAATGCATAAGTCAAATTATCCGTTTGATTCAAGGAAAATTCGTTCTCGTTGAATTCCCGCAAAGAATTTTCACCGAAAACAAAGTCGGCAATGGTCTTCGCCGCCAAATCACGAAGATATGTTTCCGCGCCGAAAAGCAAATAAACCGGCGCGATCTCGCGTTTTTTTAATTGATTTCTTAAATCTTCCCGCGTCAAAACAGCCATTTTTACCTTTTACCCTTTACCTTTTACCTTTTACCTTTTGCCTTATTTCTTCTCTTCTTTAACGCCCAAACCGTTCACAATCGTTGAGACAACCGACTCGGCAAAAGCGCGCGACATTCTTTCAACGGCCGGATCTTCTTCGTTAAAGAACGAACGCGGATCGGAAGAAAACTCGAACGAATCGCGAAAAATAAAATTTTGATTGTCGTAAAGAATCTGATTGGACTTTAGATCACGAACGGTAACGGCCGAAGTGATCGTAACTTCATAAACTCGTGACCGTCCGTCGCGGTCAAGCAAGACACCCGAAAAATTGAAATCACGAATCGTTCCTTCAACGACGGCATCAGCGTTATCGCGTGTGCCCTGAACTTTGAGCCCGCGCCCGCGCTTGATTATTTCCCTTGTTACGGCTTCGGTAAAACGAGATTCGACACGATAGCGCAAACCTTTCGCTTCAAATTGAAATACCGGAACGGCAACAGTTTTAATATTTTTCGGCAATCCTGAATTCGTCACCGGTTTGTAGCATTCGGTAAAACCGGAAACAGCTATAAAAACAATAATAAGTGCGAAAACACGTATAAATTTCATAAATTCATTTTAGACTTTTTTGAAACATTGCGAAAGATAAACAAACCAACAATTAGTGCCGCAATTGTCAATAAAATTCCGCCGATAATAATATTGCTCCGGTTTGGTTGCGGAATCAATTCCTTTTCTTTATTCAGTTTCGGCCAGCCTTCGGGCAAAATTTCAGCAACTAAATTTTGCCCGATGCGGGTAATCGTATAATAGAAGTCCTCTTTTGCCTGATCTTTCGGATTATCTTGACTAAAACGATGTATAAATAATTCTTGAACGCCTTCAATTTTTTTGTTTTTGATCGATTGGGATAAGTTTTTTAATTGCTCCGGCGTTAATTTACCGGCAAAACCACTTAAACTCTTGACTGGAATTGCAAATAATGTTCCGCTGGAATATCTTGCGCCTCCGCCCATTGGCGGGATAGTTGTCCTGGCTTTGCTTTTTATTTCGATTTCCTTTAGATCACCGTAAAAATCAATAAAAAATCGGAAATCAGTAAGATCTTCTTTTGTTTCAATTACTAAATTATTCCTTACCCGAACATAATCCGCTTCAGGCGGCACATCGGCTATTCCGGTAATTGCAAGCAGCAGTAAGACCGGCAAAAGTAACGCCATATTCATCTTAATCATTGCTTATTCTCTTGTTTTTAATATCTTCGATAACTTTTAACGTTTCGATTGTTTCCCGCACATCGTGAACACGCACAATGCGCGCGCCATTCCAAACTGCAATCGCGGCACTTGCCAAACTTCCCTGCAATCTTTGATCTGGTTCAACTCCGCCAAGAATTTTCCCGATAAAAGATTTGCGCGAAGTTCCGACGAGAATCGGATAATCTGAAAATTCCGTGACAAGTTTATCAAGTTTAGCGATAAGTTCTAAATTCTGCTGGAAGGATTTGCTGAAACCGATTCCAACATCAAGCCCGATATGTTCATTTTTCACACCGAAACTATTTGCTTTTTCGATGCTCCAACGAAATCCGTTTGAAACTTCCAATAAAATATTTTCGACCGGTTCAAGTTTGTGCATTGTTTCAAAAGTTCCGCGGAGGTGCATCAAAACCAAGCCTGTTTGATATTTTGCGACAACTTCGGCGATGCGTTCATCAAATCGCAACCCCGAAACATCATTGATTATTTCCGCGCCGGCTTCAAATGCTTTTTCAGCAACTTCCCTTTTGCTCGTATCAATTGCGATCGGAATATCAAAGCGGCTTGAAATCGCCTCAATGATAGGAACGACGCGCCGAATTTCTTCTTCGGCGGAAATCCTTGCGCTCAAAGGACGTGTAGATTCACCGCCGATGTCAATAATGTCCGCGCCCTGCTCAACATATGTTTCAGCCTGTTTTAAGGCTTCATCAATCGAAAAAAACTTTCCGCCGTCAGAAAAGCTGTCAGGAGTGACATTCAAGATCGCCATCACCAAAGTTTTTTCAAGCGAAAACCACCGCCGCGAAGTTTTCCAAGCCATAAATTAATATTAGCTCATTTTAGAAACAGAAAAAGGATGAAGACCAAAATCTTCACCCTTCATCTCTTTTTCTTTATCCTTTAACTTATGCAGTTGCCGGATTATTCGGCGTGATCGGCGGCAAGATCGGTTTCTTGAAACCTTTCTTCTTTTTTCCTTCCGATTCCGTCGCATTTCCGTCATCGTTTGTCGAAGACGCGCTGTCGTCGCCGTCGAGCGGAAGTCCGGCGACCACGCGGCGAATCTGAACACTGTCGAGGGTTTCAAGTTCGAGCAGAGTTTCGGAAAGACGAACCATCGCATCAGCATTTTCCTGCAAAACCTTTCGGGCTACTTCGTATTGATTGGCAATTATTTTTTTGACTTCATGGTCAATTTGTATTGCTGTATCTTCCGAATAATCCCGATGCTGGGAAATTTCGCGTCCTAAGAAAATTTGCTCTTCTTTCTTACCAAAAGTCAATGGACCTAAATCCGACATTCCGTATTCGCAAACCATCGAACGTGCCAATTCAGTTGCCCGTTCAATATCGTTTGATGCACCAGTCGTCACGTTGTCCGCTCCGAAATAAAGTTCTTCGGCAATTCTGCCGCCCATCAAAATTGCGATTTGGCTCTGAATATATTCCTTAGTGTAGCTGTGGCGGTCGCCGACCGGCAACTGCTGAGTAACACCGAGAGCCATTCCACGCGGAATAATCGAAACTTTATGAATCGGATCAGCCGATGGAACTTTGAGTCCAACCATCGTATGACCTGCTTCGTGATAAGCCGTAAGTTTCTTTTCGTGGTCGGAAATAACCATACTGCGACGCTCGGCACCCATCAATACTTTATCTTTGGCGATCTCGAAATCGGACATCGTGACAACTTTTTTGTTGTAACGCGCCGCATTTAAAGCCGCTTCATTGACGATGTTTGCCAGATCGGCTCCCGTAAATCCGGGAGTTCCGCGAGCAATTACGCTGATGTCAACATTTTCGTCCAACGGAATTTTCCGTGTGTGAACTTTCAGGATTCCTTCACGTCCCTTGACATCAGGACGACCGACGACCACGCGGCGGTCAAAACGTCCCGGTCGAAGAAGTGCCGGATCGAGAACGTCAGGGCGATTTGTCGAAGCGACAAGGATCACACCATCGTTTGATTCAAAACCGTCCATTTCGACGAGAAGCTGATTCAAGGTCTGTTCACGTTCATCGTGTCCGCCACCAAGACCGGCGCCGCGATGACGACCGACCGCATCAATTTCGTCTATAAAAATAATACACGGTGCATTCTTTTTGCCTTGTTCAAACAGATCACGCACCCGCGATGCGCCGACACCGACAAACATTTCAACAAAATCCGAACCGGAAATCGAGAAAAAAGGAACATTGGCCTCCCCCGCAATTGCCTTTGCAAGGAGCGTATTGTGCGAAATGAAGCCGTTAGAAATAAATGAATGCGTTTCCGGAACGGTAAAATCGAAAACTTCTTCAAAACCGTATTCAATTTTTTCAACCGGCGAGAAAAATAAATTTACATCAATTAGATTTGAAAGATATTCGACATTTTCGCAGGTCAAATTATTCTCTCGAAATGCCGTTACCATTTCGCTCAAACTGTTGCGCGAGATGCGTTTTCGGTCGCGCACTTTATCAGCTAAAGATGCCAGACGCGAATTGCTCAAACCGCGTTGGCTTAACTCTTGCCAGCAATTGACAACCAGATCGCTGATTTCAAAAAATAAATCAACATTCGTATTTTTGCCTGTATTTTCTTCGGCGAGATATTCGCGCAACTGCTCACGTTTGCGAGACAATTTGAAATTAATTTCGCGTTCAAAGGCAGGCAAAGAAGTTCCCGAAACGACGATTTCATAAACTTTTTTGTTTGTTTCGCCCGCTTCTTTTTTAACGCGCAATTTCGGAACGATGCCAAAATTCAAGAGCATCGCGGTAACTTGTTTGGACAATTTTTCGCTCGTTGTGCAATATCCGAAAGAATTGCGGAAAAAATAACCATCTGCATCAAAAAGTCCGCGCAAAAACTCTGCTACCGTTGCTTTCGGAGCTTGTAAAATTGTATCGGGAACCGATTTTTCGTGGGCGAGAAGCGAACTCATTCCCGCATCAAGAAAATCTTTTTTCACTTTCCACGAAGAAACAACTGAAGTAATTCCATCAGTCGCCAATCCGATATGTTGTTCGATACCGTAATGTTTGCGAATGTAATAGTGGAAAGATTCGTTGATCTCTGCATCAATACTCGTCAATGCAACACGATTACTGATTGACAAATTTCCGTCGCCCGTCAACAATCCCATTAAATATGCTTTTTCTTCATCAACTTCGCGTAGATTTCCAAAAACCTGATTGCCAAACTTCATCGCGACCGAATCGCCTTCTTGCAATTCGTCAAGACGGCGAAATTCAAGTTTGCCCTCGCTGTTCATAACAACAATCGGATGCTCAGGCGTTCCCTCAAGCATTGAGCCTTGTTTCAGAGTTACTTTCAGCGTTGTCTGTTCGCCAAGGTTATACCAATGCGAAGCCGCGTTGGTCGAACCTTTAACCGTCGTCGGGTCCACTGTCGGCAGAAATGCGCCGTGAACTTCGTCGTTTTCAGGATTGACATAAAAATATTTCGGCACATCTTTAATTTCCACCAAACCTTTCTGAGTCAAAATCAAAGAATCACCCGTAATACATTTACCAGTTCCCGGTGGTCCCACCATTAATACGCCTTTTGGAATGCGTCCGCCGAGTTTTTGAAATTTTTGCGGGTCTTTTAGGAATTCAATGATTTCCTGCAATTCTTCCTTGGCTTCTTCAACTCCGGCAACGTCTTTAAACGTGACGCGTTTTTGCTGATTGTTTAATAATTTGGCACGAGATTTACCAAAGCTCAAAGCCTTGTTTCCGCCCGCCTGCATTTGCCGCAAAGTGAATGCCAAAAAGCCGATCAACAATAAAAACGGTAAGGCCTGAATTAATATCAGCCATCCCCAACCGCTTGAACTCGGTTCTTCGGTTGTCTTGATCGGTGCGCTGCTGTTGATCTTGTTATATTCCTTGACCGTTATAAGAAGTTGTTCGCGGGTCGGGTCGCTTCCGATGTTGGCAAAATACTTCTTGCCGTCGTTATCGGTCAATTCAACTTGCGATTGCTTAAAGAGCATCTCTTTAACCTGTTTGTTATCTACACGGGTCACAATCTGGTCAAGACTCAATTCCTCAGGGCTTTTCGTTTGCTTGCTCTGCAAGAACCAGACAAACAGCATTGCGCTGGAAATGATCATTAACCACAATAAAACCTGTTTTGCTTTAGAACTCAATTTATAGCCTCCAAAAATTTAACTTTCACCTCGGAAAGTTTTTAATATTGCTTCTTTCGATGAAAGTTTCAACTCATTCGTTGTTATCTTTAGCGTCGGTGAACGCATCCTAATTAGATTTTAGTTTGCCGAACAGCTTTTTTCAACCTTTATTAAGTGATAAAGTTCAGATCGCCAAAATGATTGCAAAAACTTAGCTAACTTTATTAAACTATTTTCCGCCTGAAAATTATTTCCCCTGCCTCTTTGACAACTGTTTCACCATTTGGCAATTCAACCAACTTGCCGCTTTTTCGGCTCCACATTAAACGTTCGATCGCTTCGATATGTTTCAGTTCCAATTGCCTTAGATTTCCTCGATTTTCTTTAAGCCATTCGCGTAAAATTTGATAAAGTGTTGATTTTGAAAGAGTTTTTAATTCTCTTAATGTTAAGGTTTGGTCTTTGGTTTTTGGTTTTTGGTTTTGGGTTTCATTTACAATTTCGCTTTCGACTCGCAACAAACCGGCTGTTTTTGCAATTATTTCTATGACTTTGGGATTATAAGTTTCGAGCATTGGAATTAATTCTTTTCTGACGCGAACGCGATTAAAATTTAAATCATCGTTCATTGCATCGTTACGAAATATTATTTTGTTTTCAAGGCAAAAGTTTTCCGTGTCTTCGCGCTTAGCCCAATTTAACAGCGGACGAACCAGAAGGATTTGGGATTTGGGATTTGGGATTTGGGATTTTTGTTCTGAATTTGAAATTTGAAATTTGAAATTTGAAATTATTGGCTTCATCCCCGAAAGTCCTTCGATTCCGCTTCCGCGAATGAGATTTAAAAGGAATGTTTCGGCTTGATCGTTGATCGTGTGCGCCGTGAGAATGCCGTTTGCATTTAATTTTTCGGCAGTTTCTATTAAAAACTCGTATCTGGCAATTCGCGCATTTTGTTCAAGATTTCCTTTTTTAGCAACCGGAAACCTCTTATCAGAAATTCCGCCGACAAACTCAAAACCGAGTGTTTCCGCCAACTCTTTGACAAATTCCGCATCTTTTTCGCTTGCTTCGCTTCTCAAGCGGTGATTGAAATGCGCAACGACAAACCGATTGTTTAACTTTTTTCTTTCGCGCAATTCTTTCAAAACCAATACTAAACTCACCGAATCTGCGCCGCCCGAAACTGCCGTAACGAAGGTTTCATTTTCAAACGGTAATCCGAGTTTGCGCCATTCGGTCAGAAAATTTCGAACAAATTTGTGCATTTTAGGTGTCTTTTGCCGGAAAAGCCGCGCCTTTTCTCAAACTCAGAGTGCAGCGAGAAACACAAACTAATTTTCCGCGCTCGTTCGTAATTTCAACACTCCAAACACTCAGTGTTCGTCCGTGATAAATACTTTTGGCTTCAACACGCAGATTTCCACGACTGACAGAACGTAAATGATTGGCGTTGATCTCGATCCCGACAGGCGTCACTTTTGTCAGATCACTGCTCACTACTGCGCCCAACGAAGCGGCTGTTTCCGCCAAAAGCAATGAAATTCCGCCGTTCATAATGCCAATGTATTGATGAACACGCGGCGTGACCGGCATTGTCAAAACGACAAGTCCTTTTTCAGCCGATTCGATATTAATATCAAAAAGCCGAAGCAATTCGCTTTGCTGTGTTTGTTCGAGAAGTTCCGCGAGTTCCATTAATTTTCTTTAAATATTTTCCGCAATAGTTTTGAGTCCCGCCTTTAGGCGGCTTCATTTTTCAGAGGAAAGCCGCCTAAAGGCGGGACTCAAAACTATTCAGCTTCGATTTCCAGATCTCTTTTCGCGGCATCCAATGCTTCAAAAACTCTTTCGGGCGAGGTTCCACCGATTTGATTTTTGCTCGACAATGTTTTTTCCAAACTTAATGCCTCAAAAACATCATTCTCGATCTTGTCGGAAAATTTGCTCATTTCTACCAAACTTAATTCATCGAGCTCGCTGTTTTTTGAGATCGCAAACAAAACAACTCTTCCGACCGTGTCGTGGGCGACGCGAAACGGAACGCCCTTTTGCACCAAATAATCGGCTAATTCGGTCGCGTTAAGATACCCTTTCGCCGCCGCGAGTCTTGTTTTTTCGGAATTGATACGAATATTTTGCAAAACAATTTCTGTCACGCGCAAGGTCAGCGAAACCGTATCAACTGTATCGAAAATTGCTTCCTTGTCTTCTTGCATATCTTTGTTGTAAGCAAGCGGCAAGCCTTTCATCATCGTCAAAAGAGCGGTCTGATGACCGAAAACACGCGCCGATTTTCCTCGAATTAATTCCAAAGCATCCGGATTCTTCTTTTGCGGCATCAAGCTTGAACCGGTCGAAATCGCGTCGCCAAGTTCGATAAATCCAAATTCTTTGGTTGCATAAATTATCAGATCTTCCGAAAGTCGCGAAAGATGCATCATCATGATCGAACAGGCACCGACAAATTCAATTGCAAAATCGCGGTCGCTGACCGCATCGAGACTGTTTGCCGTGACGCCGTCGAAACCTAAATCGCGTGCAACGGCTTCGCGATCAATTTCATAACTCGTTCCGGCAAGTGCTGCTGAACCGAGCGGCAAAACATTGACGCGCCGCCAAACTTCATCCAATCTTTCATTGTCGCGTGCCAACATCTCAAAATAAGCCAGACACCAATGCGCCCACAGAACGGGTTGGGCACGTTGAAGGTGCGTGTAACCCGGTAAAACGGCATCTTTATTTTTATCGGCCAGCTCCAAAAGCGATTTTTGCAAATTAATTATTAGTTTTGAAATTTCCGCGATCTTTTCGCGCAGCCAAAGCCGAAATGCTGTCGCAACCTGATCGTTTCGGCTTCTTCCAGTGTGAAGTTTTCCGCCCGTATCACCGATCAGAGAAATCAGTTTGGCTTCAATGAACGAATGAACATCTTCAGCATTTTCGTCAAAATAATTTTTATCGAAATCGGCGCGTTTGAGAAGCGTTTCCAACCCATTTTTGATGCGTTGAGATTCCAGCCGTGTTAAAACTCCGGCGTGAAACAGCCCGTCGCAATGTGCGATCGAAGCTCGAATGTCCGCGCCGAACAAACGCCTGTCGAACCCAAAAGAATTGTTGAATTCCGCAAAAGTTTCGTTCGCTCCTTCAGTGAATCTTCCGCCCCAGAGATTTTTTGAATTTGTCATCTTTTACCCGTATTTTTCATTTTCGCTCAAAATATTGTTTATGACAATTACGTTTGACTTTTTGCAACTTATTGCATATTTTATACATCTATGTAGTTATTATGCAGGATTTCTTGCATAATAACTTATTTATATGCAAAAAGAGCAGCGACAAACAACTATACTAAAGCTGATTTCTGCCAATCAGATCGGTCGGCAGGAAGAACTTGCCGAGATTTTGGAGAAAAAAGGAATCTCGGTTACACAATCAAGCGTTTCGCGTGATTTGCTCGAACTCGGAATCATCAAAGTCGAAGGATTCTACGCGCTTCCGCAGAAAACTAGAAACGGATTGGTATTCGGGATTCTTAGTTTGGAAATAGCAGGTGACAATTTGGTTGTTGCAAAATGCGAAGCCGGATTGGCATCGGCTTGCGCAGTCCGCATTGATTCAGCACAGATCGAAGAAGTTATCGGCACGATTGCCGGCGACGATACGATTTTTATCGCTGTTCGCGGCCAAAAAGAACAAAAAGCGGTATTGAAAAAGGTTTGGGAATTATTTGAAAATTAAGTTTTGAGCCCCGCCTTGAGGCGGCTTTTGCCCGCTAAAGCGGGGACTCAAAACAAAAACAAAATGGAAAAGAAAATTAATAAAGTAGTTTTAGCATATTCGGGCGGGCTCGACACTTCGGCGATGCTTCTATGGATCAAGGAAACATATGGTGCGGAAGTAGTTTGTTTTTGCGCCGATGTCGGGCAAGGCGAAGAACTTGACGGACTTGAAGAAAAGGCTTTGAAAACGGGTGCGTCGAAACTTTATATAGCGGATCTGCGCGAGGAATTCGTTAAAGAATTCGTCTGGATGGCCGTCAAGGCAAACGCTCTTTACGAAGGCGTTTATCTGC
>JANPDZ010000519.1:0-2284 GCA_031431735.1 Acidobacteriota bacterium
AATTTCCTTTTTGCCGTTTTTGCGGTAAATCCGAAAATCGCTGTCCACCGTGAAAATAAGAGCATTATCAATTAGTTCGCTTATTCGGACAAGGCAAGCATCGGCAAAATCCATCGGCACATCTTTATATTTTTTCATTAATGTTTCAATGGATTCGATCTCGGCTTGTAAAGAAAATTCAATTTGCAAGACACCGCTTGAAACCAATCTCAAAACATCTTGTTTGCCGTCAGGTCTTTCTTGGATTAAATGACAGGCTTCGGTAATGACAGCCTCGCAAGTTAAAAACGGAACAGGTAGGTTTTGCATTTGTTGATGCGTCCACGTCCGCCATTGGTCTTTTTTACTTAAATAAGCCACGATAACGCCCGTATCAGCGATTATTTGCCTAACCACGCCCGAGCCCTTCCAAGTATTTTTTATTAGTGGATAAATCGACGGGCAAGTTGTCGTGTTTTCCCGCTAATTCGGGAACCACGTCAAAAATGGTTTTGAATGGCTTTTCAATACCGGTTGTTTGACCGTTATCGCGATCTTTTTTCTTTGGTCTGCCGGCCTTGCCATATGTCCGGATGTTGATAAGTTGGTTTTCCTCAATAACATAATAACTGCCAACTTTTTGAGCCTTCAAAGTGCCTTGTTTGATTAGCTGATGCACTCTTTGAACACCAACATTTAGTTTTTCCGATGCTTCTTTTATAGTCAATAAATTCATAGCCAAAGAATCATAAATCATTTCCCTGAAAACTTCAAAGGCTTATAGTTTTAACTTGCCTTATTCTGTAAAGTTTTATAGAATAAAAGACAGTTAAGAAATTAACAAATTAAATCAAAGGAAGGATTCAAAATGATTAAATTAACGACGGAAAACCAAGCTGGCAGCAATCGAAAGATGCAAACAATTAAAACCAAAAGTTAGATTTATCAAAGACCGTTTGTATGTGGTTTATTCGGCAAATAACTCGAATGTTTACCACGTCCGCTTTGATGTCCAGAACGGCGAAAAACTTGGTGAATGCGAATGTAAAGCCGCGATGCGCGGTTTGATTTGCTATCACATCGTCGCCGGAGCAACAGCAAATATTTATCGGCAAGGTTTGAAAGTTGCAAAATAACAACGAAAGGCTTTCCTAAACGATCAAGCTAGGAAAGCCTCTCTATTAATCCCTATGGAAAGGAACTAATGACAATGAAAAACATAGCACAAACGCCATAGGACGCGTGCGCGAGCGTATCTGAATCAACAACCGGGAGCAAATGCTCGTAACTTATCAAAACGCCGACAAAAACGAACGGTCGGCAATTATCAGACAGACAGACAGATAGATTCATTTCTACCGATTACACGATCAAAAGATGAAAAAAACTTTTGGTTAAAGTTCCGTCAAAAACTTGAAAGAATGAATGAAAATAACGAGAAATGAAAATATTTGGTGTGAATTTAGGTGTGACAAAGAAAAGAGGCGTTTTGCAACGCCTCTAAACTATTGTAAATATTGGTACACCCGGCAGGATTCGAACCTGCGACCCTCTGGTTCGAAGTCTTAATTCTTATAATAATTGAGTTTATCTGTGATTGAATATCGAGGTTTTAATTGTCTTTTAGATTGCTTTAGCAAGTCAAAATTACCTCTAATTTAATAGTTTGGCACACAATTGGCACACAAAAAATAGCGAACTAATTCAAGTGTAGATAAAAATAACCGCCATTTACCTGCCATCTATCCGCCTTTTATTTGTCGGTAGTGATGCAATTTATTGTGCAATTATGACGCAATTGGCGCAATTATGACGCAATTATTTTAATTTGAAAAAAGAACCTGCTCCTTTGCTTCCTGAACTTTCCAAAAGCCCCTTTTTCTTTAATTCAGATAAATCCCGTGTTGCCGTTTCACGCGAAACTGAAAATAACTTTTGATATTCTTTGTTAGTTAATTTTTCATTTTCGACCAAATACAAGACCGCCTTTATTTGACGTTCATTCAAATCAAGTTTCCTGAGTTGTTCTTCGGCGTAGCGATGTTTGAAGACTTCGGCTAAAAATCCGCCTGCGATTTCGGTAAGCAAAGGTTCGGGAAGTTCGGCTTCACGGCAAGCCTTGATAATTTTTGAAATCCCACTGCCCCACGAATCAATAAAACCGCCTTTGAAGCAAACATCGGCAATCAGCGGATTGCGCGGACGCGAAGGATGCGGCAGTTTGAGCATTTCCACACTTAAATCGGCGGGAAGTTTGCCTTCGTTCCAAATGGAAAATTTATCATCGTAAATTCTAATTTGCACC
>JANPDZ010000520.1:0-5754 GCA_031431735.1 Acidobacteriota bacterium
CAAAGTGCATAGTATGGATGTTTTAACTATGCACTTTGCACTTTGCACTTTGCACTATATTTATTGAATCGTTGAAAGAATGGCAACGTCTTTAAAACGGCTTTCGGGAATGTTTGTGATGCCGTTTTCGTTGAGAAAATACTGCATATCTTCAAACGACATCGGTTTAGCGAAATAATAGCCTTGGGCGCCTTCACAATTGAGCTTTTTGAGTTCTTCGAGTTGAATTTCGGTTTCGACACCTTCGGCAATAACCTTCATTCCCAAGTTTCGGGCAAGCATCACGATTGTTTGCAAAATTTCCGTGTTGGTGCCGCTTCGCTCAATTGGGCTGATAAAAGAACGGTCAATCTTGAGCGTCGAAATCGGAAGTTGCATCAGACAACTTAGATTTGAATACCCCGTGCCAAAATCGTCAATATTGATTTCGATGCCAATTTCCCGAAGTTGATTGAGCATTTCGACAGCTGTTTCCTTATGCTCGAAAAATACCGATTCGGTGATTTCGAGTTTTAATTTACTTGACGGAAACTGCGTTTCATCAAGAACCCGTTTGATCTTGTTGACGAGATTCGGATTGGCAAATTGTTTGCAGGAAAGATTTACGCTTAACGTCAGCGAACTTGAATCCGGCAAACAATCTTTGAGAAGACGCATTTGCAGACAAGATTTTCGTAAAATCTGCTCGCCGAGCATATCAATCAAACCGATTTCTTCCGCCAAAGGTATAAATTTATCCGGCGGAATATCTCCAAGCGTCTTGTGATTCCAACGGGCAAGTGCTTCAAAGCCTTCGATTTTTTGAGAGATGAGAGAATAAATCGGCTGATAAAAAACATGAAATTCATCTTTTTCAACGGCCCGTCGCAACTCGGTTTCCATTTGCAAGGAGTCTTTGACGTCTTCGAGCATATCTTCGTCGAAAATTTCGTGACGGTCTTTTCCGCCGCGTTTCGCCTGATACATTGCAATATCCGCATCGCGCATCAAATCCTCAGGTTTTTTGTGCTTTTCCGAACCGTTTAAAATACCAATGCTTGCCGAGCTATAAACTTCGTTGCCGTCTAAATCAAACGGAATGGCGAATTTATCCTTGATTCTTTCAGCGATGCGGACGACTTCTTTTTGCTCAAATCTTCCTTCGACCAAAATTGTAAATTCGTCGCCGCCAAGTCGCGCAACTGTATCGCTTGGGCGAACACATTCGCGCAGACGCTCGGAAATTCCGATGAGCAGCATATCGCCGACCAGATGTCCGAGACTATCATTGACGATTTTGAAACGGTCAAGGTCAATAAACAACACGCTGACTTTGTAATTCGGGTTGTTATACGATTTTTCCAACGCGGATTCGAGACGCGACATAAAGCAAGCCCGATTCGGCAGTTCGGTCAGAGCGTCGTGTGTTGCTTCATATTGAAGACGTTCTTCGGAGATTCTTTTATCGGTGATGTCCTGAATCTGAAAGATAAGATTTGGTTTCTCCAACCCGGAAACCGAAGCCTTTGAAACGCTCCACGAAACCCAAACGATATCATCAGTTTTGCTTAAATATCGTTGTTCGGCTTGGCACGCGGGAATTTTTCCTGAAAAAAGTTCGTGGATTTTGATAAGCGCGTCGCCCAAATCGTCCGGGTGAATCATGGCGTGAAAATCGGTGGCAAGAAATTCTTCTTCCGAATAGCCCAAAATTTGTGATAAAGCCTGATTAACTTTCAACCAATTTCCGTTTGGCGAAACAAGTGCGATTCCGATTGGGGCATAATGAAACGCGCTGCGGAAGCGTTCTTCGGATTCGGTCAGGGCTTTTGACTGCGTTTCGAGAACACTGGCGTATTCTTTGGCTTGTTCGGCTTGCCTAATGGACATTTCCACATTTTTCAAATACATCCGATAAGTAAGATAAAGAAAAATGATAACCGGTGCGCTGGCGATGACGACACTGAAACCGATCGTCAAAACAAGTTCGGCTAAAATGCCCGCCGCAATTGCTCCGACAAAATAGGTTAAAGAAGTCCAGAGATAGGAAGTTTTAAAGGTTTCCCACCAAGGTTTTTCAGTTTTAAGCGCACCGTAAACTGAAGCTAATCCGGCGTTGCCGACAAAATGCAGAAACGCCATCGCGGAAGTTGCAATGATCAGATTAGAATGATTCTCTTCATAGAGAACTATTGAGCCGTTAAGATTGAAATACCGCAAAACAAGAACTGTGAAAGTGATGGAGCAAGCCATTGCCGCCGCGTTGAAAAAAACGGTGATTTTTTTGTTGCAGAAACGCCACGACGAACAAAAAGCCTCAACTGCCGCCAAAATAATTGCCGCTTCGCCACCGAAAAGCAATAATGTCAGAAAGATAAACGTATCGGAAACGGCAATGTGCGACTTAAAACGCGGAATCTCAATCGTGATACGCGAACCGAGAGCAATCGTAAAAGCCACCAAGATCAGAAGTTGAAAATTGACTTTTTCAAGCTGAAAATTATAAACAGCAAACCCCAGGCACGCCAAACCAACCGTGATAACGGCAAGCATATAGCGAGTTGTCAGCAATTTTGTTTTCATAATTTCCGCGTCAGGCGACAAAATAAATTTTGCCGATGTTTGCCACGGGAAAGGTGCCTTTGTTTTAAGTTCGGTCTTCAAAAAAAATCAAAAAGTTTTTTTGAAATTAGCGGGCAGGTGATTATGGGCTTGTCTTAAAAGAGGAGCGAGGTTCAAAAGAACCTGTCAAACTATTGTAAATTAAATTACTTAGATTTGTCTATAATTATTTTTCTTAGACAAAAATTGTTTGACAGGTATCTTTGATCTTGAATCCGGCTTTTAAGTAGGCTTTTTGAGCAGCCACTAACTCAACATTGCTTAACAAGCAGACATAATCAACTTGACTTAAAAGATGGCGACCGAGATGCGCCAGACAATCAGAACCGATACCTTTGCCGCGTTCTTCCGGCGCGACATAAACGCCTTCGAGATAAGCAACACTAAGATTTTCGGCAACAATATCGGCTTTGAAGACAAGTTTTCCATTGTTGGTTACGACATACGTTTTTCCTTTGTTAATTCTTCTTGAAACGCGCTCAAGAAAACCTTCCCGATCATTTTCCATCGGATTAACGCCTCTTTCTTCAAAAACGACTTCGGCGTGGGCTTCGGCAACTTGTAGAAGGTCATCTTGGGTTGCCAATCTCAAACCTTTGACCTCTGTATTCACCAACACAGGATAGGTCAGTTCAAAAAGTATTTCGGTGCAGACCATTTTCGGCGATTCGTCTTGTTTGGCATAGTAAGACCAAAATCTTTCGACTGTGTCGCCCGCCGACATCACCAAAGAAAGTTGTTTTTCGGCGTAGCGCGCCTGGATTGCAAACGCCATCAAAGCCTCGTCGGTATGAACTTCGATAATGGTCGTATGTCCGATCAGAGCAATTCCTTCGAGCATCTCTTCAGAGTTTCTGTAACCATAAAATTCGCCTCGGTTGAGCGGGCTTTCGATACCATGATCGCGGATAAAACTTTCTAAAACAACGGTATGAACGGGACGTTGCGCCAAGAACTTCAAAGCCTCGTCGGTGTCGTCGTTACTAAGTATCGAGAGTTGTCGCAAATCAGGCAGCCGGAGACAAGGTTGCCAACGGTTGGCGACCTTGCTCTCTGGTTGAATGTTTGAAACTAGCTTTAGCATAAATATAACTCCTTTTGTAATCCTAAAGGCAATTTACTTATCGCATAGCGGTTGTATTATCGCCGGTTACAAGCACAGAATTAGTGCTTGCCGTTGTGCCGTCACTAATTAACACGCCGTCACTAATCAGAACA
Source organism: Acidobacteriota bacterium (assembly GCA_031431735.1). Taxonomy (GTDB): domain Bacteria; phylum Acidobacteriota; class Blastocatellia; order Pyrinomonadales; family Pyrinomonadaceae; genus JAFDVJ01. The sequence continues at coordinate 3,820 of JANPDZ010000520.1, forward strand.
CCGTCGGAAACCAAAACGCCGTCGCCGAAGGTTTGCCCGTCGCTCACTAAAACTCCGTCGCTGATAAGCACACCCGAAGCGCAGAAGACCGTTCCGCCGCCCATTGCCGTGCCGTTGCTTTTACATGACATTTGTGTAAAGCGTCGCACCTGTGTAATATGTTTTAAGACTGGGCGTGCCGTCGGATGCGTAAGCGATTCCGTCTTGAAACCACCAATCAAGGTCATAAACATTTTGATATTTATCGGCTAATGCCTGACCTTTCAAATATACATGACTCGCCAAAATGCCTTGCGACCAGGTAAATGTCGTTCCGCCAACCGTGCTTGAAGCCGTCGGAAATGTTTGTCCGCTTTGCAGAAGTGCCGTTCCAACTGTTGCCGAAGCGTTAAAGTCGTAGCCGACTTTGTATAAACGGGCAAGTTTGATCGCCCCTTCGATATTGATTTGTCCAGCACCTTGTTCAAGCATATTTACGTTATTCAAGGGTTGCGCCGTATATTCCAGAATCATCTTCACCATGGTCGGTGTTAGCTTCGGATTCATTTGAAACAAAAGTGCCGCCGCGCCCGAAGCCATCGGAGTTGACATTGATGTTCCCGAAAGATACATCATATCGTTGTCGTCGCCCGTAATGTTGAGCGTTGAATTGGTCAAACTCGGATTATTCGTGATCAAATAGCTGGTTGATTTGGCTTTGGCGCCAACGATTCTGTTGCCCGGAGCGACGATGTCCGGTTTTATAACATTATCGTAATTTTTTACACCGTTTGAATCCGTATAAAACGAGCGCGTCGGACCGTGCGAACTGTATGACGACATAACATCGTCGCTGCGCGAATCGGTTCCCATCGAATTGCTTGCGCCGACCGTTAAAACCGACGGGTCGTTGCCCGGCGAATGAACTTGCCCGTAAACTTTTTGACCCGATGAATTTTTACCGTTATTGCCGGCGGCGGCGACAACCAAAATCCCGAATTTGTTAAGGTCTCGCACTTTGTTACAGAGAACGTCGTTCGTCCAAGAGTCAATGGCAGGCGTTCCCAGACTGAGATTCACAACCTTGATATTATAGGTTGCGTAATTTGCTTCGACCCAATTCAACGCGCTTACCAAAGCCGAAGTTGTGCCTTTTCCTTGTGCGTTTAAGACTTTTAAGTTAATAAGATTAATTTTTGGCGCAATTCCTTTATAAGCACTCGTATCTCTCGTTGCGCTTCCCGCTGCGATTGAGGCAACGTGCGTTCCGTGTCCGTAATCGTCTTCGGTTGATGAAACTCCCGTAAGAAAACTTTGACTATAAACGACGCGGCTGGAAGCCGTGCCGTCGTTAAATGATTTTTGCGCCGTATAAATGCCCGAATCTAAAACTGCAATTCCGACACCCGTGCCGTCGAGCGTATAAGCCGACGTGCGACCATAGCCCGAAGGCTGTGAACGCATCAAACTCGTTCCGCTGGTTATTTCGAGATGACCGAGCGATTTAAGTTCGCGGTCGGGCGAAAGATAGTTGATCAAACCGCTTTGCGAAAGTTCGTTGATCGCACTGAGCGGCAGACTGACAACCAGCGTATCGCTCTCGCCGATTCGATCGGTCAAACGAACTTTGTTCTGTGCCATAATCGCCCGCAGCGATTGATTATTCGCGTCTTTTGCCTGCAAAATCACGTCAAGACGTTTTTTGCCGTCGGTCGTGTCATTTGCCAGCATCTCGCGCAAATCGGGCGAAACATTGTCGCCGCGAAAACCCTCTCTGCTTGCCGGTCGGTTGGTAATCGCTTCTTCGGAATTGATGTTGTTTGCGCTTCCGACCAGAATCGGCTCAAAAATCGCCGCAACTTCTGCGTTTGGTTCGATCTTTTCAGCGTAAGCAGCCTGTGAACTGCCGCCGATGATCTGAACTTTGCCGAGTAAGAGCGATTCGGTGAGGTTACC
>JANPDZ010000521.1:0-2450 GCA_031431735.1 Acidobacteriota bacterium
CCAAGACCTGATTGTCTCTGCTTGATTATCCAAACCTGATTGCCCTCACTTTTTCTCTTAATTTTATCTGATATACTTCTTTTGACAAAATTTGGGTAATGACAAGCGCGGAGCGTTGGGTGGCGGACAGCAAATTTTTAAGCCCTGAAAGGGCGACATCCGCCGATTGCGCCCTTTCAGGGCTTAGTATGGAGGCGACTTTTGACCTAGCGCGATGCGCTAGTGGTGCTGGGCTGAAATAACACCACAGTCAAAGTTCACTACAAATGGTGTTTCGGAGACAATCGAATTGATTTCCCCCTGTTGGGAAATTTCCGCCAAGCACCACTAGGCTATCATATTGCGCCTCTTCGAGGCTGAAATCCGGTCGCAAAAACTTGTGTAGATACTAATGCATAAATGGACGTGGCTAATCGCCGCGAAGCGCGGGAAGCCTTTTAAGAACAGGAATCCCGGGTCTTTGCTGAATTTTAGATTTTACTTCCGAGAAGCGGGCGAGTTTTTTGGGTTTCAATTGTTTTCAATGACCGCTTTTTACTGTCAAAAAGTAACCCGGTTTTCCAAATTTGGATCTACTGAGTATAAAAATTATGCAAACAAGAAAATTAGGAAATAGCGGACTCGAAGTTTCCTTATTAGCTTTTCATTGAACAGATAACGGATTGGCAAGGACACTCGCCGGAGCAGTTCAAAGCAAAGAAGGAACACCTTGATCGGCTAAACAACTCGGTATTGAGGCAATCGAAGACTGAGTAAAAAAGTAAGAATCAATTTGACACTTCACAAGACTAAAACAGCGAATCGCCGACAAGGGCTTGGGCGTAACGGCGGAAAAAGCGAAGGAATTTGTCGCATCGAGAAGCGAGATTTACCACGGGAATTTGCCTGGCGGGGCGAAGGAGCATCATTGATGATATCAACGAAGGCTCCTTCTTATCTGCCCTCTCGACGGGATCGCCTCGACACCATGCCCTTCGCGAAAGCCCGCAATATCGCACGCCTTCACCACCGACAGAGCCCACACGCTTATCAAAAAACTAACCGCCCATCGCCGCCGCTCCGGCCTCAGAGCTTTCCCAACAGATCCTAGATCGCCCGGTTCTCAAGCGCCAGGTCCTTGTACATCTTCTTCAACCAGTTGATCCCGTCCTCAAGCTCCCGCATACGCTTCCGATCCGATGCTTCCAGAGACAGTGCCAATTGGTGTTCATTCGCGGTTACAAAAACTAATTGGCAACTTGGTCTAATTAGTTTAATTAGGAAATCGAATATTATTCGTGTATAGTGTTTCTATTCAAGCCTTTTTCATCTTCCAGGCCCTTGTGTCAAGCACTGTGAATGAGGGACCAAACAGTCCCCTGGTTGCGTAAGAACGTCGGAGGTTACAGAACATGCCAAATTATGCGAAGCACCGATCACAGAGTCCTTCTTTAGTAAGAGCCGCTGCGAGCGGCATCTTGTTTTTTGCTCTTTCATTCTGCACTTTCCCGTTGAACCTGGCTGCCCAGGTTTCGCCGCCGTCGGCGGAAGAGGGGGTGATAACTGAAAGCGAATATCTGAACATTAATAGTAATATCTGAACAATAGTTGCATAATAGCACTATATTGTATAGGGTATATTGAATGATAGGTATTGGTGAAGCGGCAAAACTACTGGGTGTGACGGTCAAAACGGTCAGAGTTTGGGAAAAATCCGGTAGATTTAAGTCGTATCGGGAAGGAAACGGACATCGAAGATATGTTATTGCGGAACTTTTGGGAAGTAAAAAGGGACAAGCTTTAACGATTGGATATGCCCGAGTTTCAGCACACGACCAAAAAGCAGATTTGAAACGTCAAGAAATTGTTTTAGAAAGTTATTGTGCCGGGAAAGGTTTTGATTTTGAGATAATTTCCGATTTAGGTTCGGGAATGAATTACCAGAAAAAAGGTTTGATCAGATTAATAAAACTGATTTGTTCAAACCAAGTTGAGAGACTTGTAATGACGCATAAAGACAGGCTGTTGCGGTTTGGAAGCGAGTTAATATTTAGTTTGTGTGAGCATTTTGGAGTAGAAGTAATCATCATCAATAAGAGTGAAGAAAGCACGTTTGAAGAAGATTTAGCGAATGATGTGTTAGAGATAATCACGGTCTTTTCGGCAAGACTTTATGGCAGTCGAAGTCACAAAAACAAAAAGATAATCGAACAACTGCAAGAAGTCGCTAAAGAATTGAAATGAAGTCAATCAAAGTGAGATTAGAATTCAATAATAAGCAGGCAACGCTGGCTCGTAAACACGCGGGAACGGCGCGGTTTGCTTATAATTGGGGATTGGCTAAATCACACGAAGCGATTGAAAACTCTGCGCCAAGACCAAGTTCGGTTGACTTGCATAAACTTTGGGTGGCCGAAGTTAAAAGTGCCAACAGATGGACTTATGAAGTCTCAAAATGCGCTCCGCAACAA